>JAYULP010000387.1:0-8378 GCA_043763445.1 Polaromonas sp. | reverse complement strand
TTTTTCAATGGACTTGGCAAACAGTGCGTCGTAGTCCAGACTGGTTTGAATCTGGGTCAACTTTTCAGTAAAACCTGTCTGCTCGCGCAGCTCGTTTTGCGCCAGGAGCCTGAGCTGCTTCAGCCCGGAGCTGTCATCTTGCTCGGCAAAAACCAGATCCAACCCGAGCAACGCAGTTTTTTGCCGCTCAAACAGCTCATCTACCAAGTCAGCCAGCCTGTTGCGGCTCCAGGGCCAGCGGCCTATTTCTGCCAAACTTTTTTCATCAATATCAACGATGACAATACGCTCATCGATGGTCTGGGGCATGGTAGCTCGCAGGCGCGCGTCATAGATGATGTCATCTAGTCTTTGAAGAACGCCAATGGGCAAAACTCCGCTGGCATGCATCAATGCAAATACAAGCGGAAACAACGTTACCGCTATACGAGCCCAGTGCTTTGACAGAAGTTGCATCGAGCCCATGGAACGTGCCTTAAGCGGGCGGTCTACTTTCGACCACAGAAAGATTGCCGCCTAGTGGATTCTGACGGTCACAGTTGCACAAACTGCATTTGGGTACCTGCCAGTTCGAGCACATCCCCGTTCTTCAGCGCGACTGGTTCAGCCCCAATAGGTACACCATTCAGTGATGGCTTGTTGGCGCCTTCCACATGCGTGATAACGAAACCATGCGGTCTTTTGGTGATGGCAGCTACAGCCACCCCAGGCTTGCCAATAGTCGTTACCACCTTGACCAGCGGAACTTCACGCCCGGCAGCAGCGCCAGACATCACTTTGATAGCCGCATTCGACGCCGCGCTAAAAGCCGCAGCAGGCGCTATCAAACCCGCCTTGATCATCATCGTCTTTTCAAAGCCGGCATCGGCCGCTTCATTGACATATTTGATTTTGTACTTGCCAATCTCCACCGTATCGCTGTTTTGAAGTAACTGCTTTTTAACGTATCATGACGGTGGAAGACCCGATTGAGTACGAGCTCGAAGGTATTGGGCAGACGCAGGTCAACGCCAAAATCGACCTGAACTTTGCCAAGGCGCTGCGTGCGATTTTGCGTCAAGACCCGGACATCATCATGATCGGTGAGATCCGCGACTTTGAAACGGCGCAGATCGCGATTCAGGCCTCGCTGACAGGCCACCTGGTGCTGGCTACGCTGCACACCAATGACGCTGCCAGTGCGGTTACTCGGCTAACCGACATGGGTGTAGAGCCATTTTTACTGAGCTCGTCCCTGCTGGGCGTGCTGGCCCAGCGGCTGGTGCGCAAGCTGTGCGTTGCCTGCAGCGGCGCGGGCTGCAGCGCCTGTGGGCAAACTGGCTACCAGGGTCGCACCGGTATTTTTGAGTTGATGGTCGCTAGCGACGCCACACGCGCGCAGGTACACAACCGGGCCTCGGAGGCTGATATTCGCACTGCTGCTGTAGCGTCTGGCATGACGCTGATGCGCGACGACGGCGAACGGTTGATTGCGGCGGGCATCACCTCGCGTGAAGAGCTGGTGCGCGTCACCCGCGACTAGGCGTCCAACCAAGTACCGCCGCGCATGCCCGCTTATTCTTTTGAAGCCCTTCAGGCGGACGGCAAGACCCGCCGGGGCCTGATTGAGGCCGACACCGCCAAAGCGGCGCGCAGTTTGCTGCGCGGCCAGGCACTGGTGCCAATGCGCGTAACGGCGGTCAGCGGCAGTGCTGCCCTGGGCCAGCCGAAGTCGTTGCTGCAAACCAATTTATTTGGCGGCAAGGTGTTTAACGCCACCCGGCTGTCGATCTGGACGCGCCAGTTGGCCGGACTGGTGGCCTCGGGACTTCCGCTGGAGCGGGCGCTGACGGCGCTAACGGATGAAACGCAGGACGACAGGCAACGCAATTTGGTAGCCAGTTTGCGCGCTGAGGTCAACGGCGGGGCCAGCTTTGGTCGGGCGCTGGGTCAGCATACTGAGGAGTTTTCGGCCATCTACATTGGCGTAATTTCGGCTGGCGAGCAAAGCGGCAGTCTGGGCTTGGTGCTCGAGCGGTTGGCCGACGACCTGGAAAACAGCCAAGCCCTGAAGTCCAAGCTGCTTGGCGCGGCGCTGTACCCCGCCATCGTCACCTTGATCGCTATCGTTATTGTGATGTTTTTGGTCGGCTACGTGGTGCCGCAGGTTGCCAATGTATTTGCGGGCACCAAGCGCGCACTGCCGTTTTTGACCGTAGCGATGCTTGCCGTCAGCGCGGTGGTGCGCAGCTACGGCTTGCTGCTGCTGGGGCTGCTGGTGGCCGCTGCGTTTACCGGCCGATTTGCCCTAAAAAACGAAAGCCTGCGCGAGCGTTTTGACGCCAAGATATTGTCGATTCCTATCATTGGCCGGCTAGCGCGTGACTACAACGCGGCCCGCTTTGCCAGCACGCTGGCGATGCTCGCTGGCGCTGGCGTGCCGATATTGAAGGCGCTACAAGCCGCTGCTGAAACGCTGTCTAACCGCGCCATGCGCGCTGATGCGCTGGACGCGCTGCTGCTGGTGCGCGAAGGCGCGCCGCTGGCAACAGCGTTGTCACAGAAAAAACGCTTCCCCGGGCTGGTCAGCATGTTTGCGCGACTGGGCGAGCAAACCGGGCAGCTGCCGGTGATGCTGCAGCGTGCTGCGACGCAACTGGGCAATGAAGTGCAGCGCCGGGCCATGGCATTGGCCACCATTTTGGAGCCGTTGTTGATTGTGACCATGGGCGCGGTGGTGATGCTGATCGTGCTGGCGGTACTGCTGCCCATTATTGAGCTCAATCAGTTGGTGAAGTGACAGCTCGCCGTCGCGCAAGTCGCGCAAGTCACTCAATCGGCGGGTGAATCGGCGGGCTTTAGGCCACCAACGGCGGGGCTTGCATTGCTTCGGTTTGCTCGACCAGCATGTCAACCTGGCCCTTCCAGTAGTCGCTGGAGCCAAACCAGGGGAAGTTGAGCGGGAAGATTGGGTCGTGCCAACGCTGGGCCAGCCAGGCGCTGTAATGCACCAAGCGCAAGGTGCGCAGTGGCTCGATCAGTGCCAGTTCGCGGCGGTCAAACTCGCGGAACTCCTCGTAGCCATCGACCAATGCGCCCAGTTGGCGGTTGCACTGCTGGCGCTCGCCAGACAACAGCATCCACAGGTCTTGCACGGCAGGGCCACTGCGCGCGTCGTCCAGGTCCACAAAATGTGGCCCGGCGCCGGCAGTGCCTTCGGGCGTCCACAAAATATTGCCTGGATGGCAGTCGCCGTGCAGGCGCAGCTGCGACACCGCGCCGACGCTGTTAAACACCCCGCTGGCCACTTCCATGGCCTCGCCAAATGCGGCGTGCCAGCGCGAGGCCATGTCCAGCGGCAGGTAGTCGCCGGCCAGCAAAATATCACGCGAAGCCAGGCCAAAGCTCTGCAAGTCAAGACTTGGCCGGTGGCTAAAGTCGCGGCGGCTGCTGACGGTATGGATACGCCCTAAAAAGCGGCCAATCCAATGCAGCACATCGGCGCTGTCCAGCTCCGGGCGGCGGCCTCCTCGACTCGGGCTGACGCTGAAGCTGAAGCCGCTGAAGTGGTGCAGGGTACGGCCGCCCAGCCTCAGGGCGCCGACTACTGGAATTTCGGCGGCCATCAGCTCGGCGGCAAAATCGTGTTCTTCTTCGATTTGTGCATCACTCCAGCGCTTTGGCCGGTAAAACTTAACGACCACCGTTTCCCCCGGTGCATCAGCTGCGCCTTCGAGTCGCGCTTGGTACACACGGTTTTCGTAGCTGGACAGGGCAGTGAGCCGGCCGTCGCCAAGCAAACCCACGCTGGCCAGCGCGTCCAGAACCACGTCGGGCGTGAGGGTTTCATACACATGCACCGGCGTGTTGCGCCGGGAGCTAAAAAGGGGCGGGTACGCATCGGTCATGGCTGCATTGTCCGCTGCTACGCCCAGCGCTCAAAGGCCATTTGGCGAGCGCTAAAAGCGTGTTTTTATGCCAAATCAGCCTGATGCCGTCATGTTTAGACCCTGTGCAGCTATCAATAAAGTAGCATTGCTGCACTGATAGGCACTTGGCTCGCCCATGAAAAAAGCGGTGTACCCGTGAAGGGCACACCGCCTTGTCATGCCCTAACAGCGGCTAGGGCGACGCGCTGCTCGGCGCTCAGACCACGGTCAGTGTCACGTCGATGTTGCCGCGGGTGGCATTGGAGTAGGGGCACACCTTGTGGGTCTTGTCGACCAGTGCCTGCACTGCGGCTTTGTCCATGCCGGGCACGCTGATTTTCAGCTCGACGGCGATGTTAAAGCCGTCCGGCACAGCGCCCGAACCAAACGGGCCAATGCCCACTAGACCTTCGACTTTGGTGTCCGCTGGAATAGCGATTTTTTCCTGGCTGCCGACAAACTTCATGGCGCCCAGAAAGCAGGCCGAGTAGCCCGCTGCAAACAGCTGCTCTGGATTGACGCCGCCGCCGGCGCCGCCCATTTCTTTGGGGGTAATGAGTTTGACGTCTAGCAGGCCGTCGTCGGACGCGGCGTGGCCTTCACGTCCACCGGTGGCGTGGGCGTGGGCGGTGTAGACAATTTTTACTGGCTTGGTCATGGTGGCTTCCTTTGAAAAGTACCCCGAAAGTGGGGTGGTTTGAGAGTTGTAAAAAAAACGCAAGGGCTGGCGGGTGCAATAGCATTGACGTGAATTCAGCGCCGAGCGAGCTGATGGCGCAGCGCTTGCACCTGCCGCGTTAACGCCGACAGCTCAGGCAAGGCACACCGGCTGGCTTCGACGATGCAGCGGGGAATGCCGCTGGCGGGGCCTTTCAGGGCGCGACCCGCTGGCGTCAGGGCGATGTTGACGCGCCGCTCGTCATCTGCTGCGCGCAACCGCGTCAGCAGGCCGGCAGCTTCCAGCCGCTTGAGCAAAGGCGTCAGCGTGCCGGAGTCCAGCCGCAGCTGCTCGCCAATGTTTGACACCATCACACCGTCTTGCTCCCACAGCACCAGCATCACAAGGTACTGCGGATAGGTCAAGCCAATGGCGTCGAGCAGCGGCTTGTAGACCTTGGTCATGGCCAGCGAGGCTGAGTACAGCGCAAAGCACAGCTGGTTGTCCAGCCGAAGCAGCTCGGGCGTACTGGCGGGCAAACGCTTTGTTGTTGACATTGCTTTCATATTACCATGCAATTATATTGCGTGCAATTTAATAGTGATGTGATGTGATGCAGCAGGGCAACAGCGGCTGGCGCGCAGACCCTAAACTTGGTGGCTATGCAAAATGCCCGTACCGCGCCGCTTGGCCCCAGCGCCAAGCTGACAAAACATGCCAAGACCCTACCCGCCACCGCCGCCACCGCCGCCACCACCACCGCGCCAGGCCAGGCGATTGCTGAGCTCCGTGCTGGCCAGTCAATTGAGCTGCTCAAAGCGCTGCACATCCTGACGCGCGACGGCAAGCTCAACCAGGACACGCGCCGCAAGCTCAAACAGGTCTATCACCTGTATAACTTCATTGAGCCGCTGCTCAACGATGTGTTCACTGCCAGCGCGGCCCCAACGCTGGCCGACCACGGCGCGGGCAAGTCCTATCTCGGGTTTATTTTGTACGACCTGTTTTTTAATGTGGCTCACCAAGGCGCCAAGGCTGCCGGCCATATCTACGGCATTGAAACCCGCACCGAACTGGTGGACAAGTCCCGTGCGCTGGCGGCGCACCTCGGCTTTGCGCGTATGTCGTTTTTGAACTTGACGGTGCTGCAGGCCAGCACCACCGGCGAGCTGCCCGCGCAGATCGACATTGTTACTGCGCTGCATGCCTGTGACACCGCCACTGACGACGCTATTGCGTTTGGACTTGCAAAAAACGCGCGGCACATGGTGCTGGTGCCGTGCTGCCAAGCCGAGGTGGCAAGCGCACTCAAGCGCAGCCGGGCGCTGAACCTGAGCAAAACGCCGCTGGCCGAGCTTTGGCGCCACCCGCTGCACACCCGTGAATTCGGCAGCCAAGTCACCAATGTGCTGCGCTGTCTGCAGCTCGAAGCCAATGGCTACAACGTGACCGTAACCGAGCTGGTGGGTTGGGCGCACTCGATGAAAAATGAGCTGATCCTCGCTAGCCGCCCCGCGGTGGCTTTGGCCTGCCGTGCCGCCAAAACCCGAGCCGCGCAGAACCGATTGCTCGCCGTGCTGGCCGAGCTGGGGCTGGGCGAGCTGACGGCGCGGTTTGGCGTGCTGCCAGCCGCTTAATGTGTCAAGCCGCTAGCAGCAGGTCGTCGCCCGGCGTAGCAAACCAGGCGGCGGCGCTCAACGTCAAGCCTACGCTGGCGAACACTGCCGCTTCGTCGCGGCCAAACGGGTGCAGCACCCGCAGGCCATTGGCGCCATTGCGGCGTACATCGGCGGGCCAGGCGTCAAGGCCCCGCTGCACTTGCGCGTTCAAGCAGGGCAGCAAACTTACCCCTTAGCCCCTTAGCTCCTTAGCTCCTTAGCCATTGTCCGCTGTGCGGGGCGGCAGCACTGCAATGATGACCAGGCCGGGCTCGCGTTTGAGCCAGCGGTCGCGCTTGTCGGCCGGGCTGCAGGTTAATGCCACTTGGGGGTAAAAGTAACGGTTAACGGTTAACGACTAACGGCTAACGGTCATGGCGGCTAGCGGCCGCACCGTCCCGCTGGCTATGCCGGTGCTGGCGCAGCGCAAGTGCCAAATTCAGGTGGCGCGTTACATGCCGGCTTTGCGCTGGCCATGGCAAAAACCTGGCCGTGAACGTCATGGTGCCGCTTTGGCCGGGCAGTCGTCAGCGGTGAAGGCAGCGGCAGCGTCATGGTCAGTGCGGGCCAGACCATGATGCTACCGCTTGGCTAAACAACGGCTACACCACCATTAAACAGCAGTGAAACAACGGCCAATAACGGATAAACAACAGGCGGGCAGGCAAACCGTTGTCAGCATTGCCCAGCGCTGGCGCGCTGATGCGGCATTCGCGGGGCTACCCCACTGCAAGGCGTTTGGGCAAGCCCGACAATCAGGCTTTTATCTACTTTGGCACAAACGCATGAAAACCATCGGTACCCCCCTGTCCCCCAATGCCACTAAAGTCATGCTGCTGGGCTCTGGCGAGTTGGGCAAGGAGGTGTTGATTGCACTGCAGCGCCTGGGCGTGGAGACGATTGCGGTGGACCGCTACAGCAACGCCCCTGGCCAGCAGGTGGCCCACCATGCCCGCACCATCACCATGAGCGAGCCGGCCCAGCTCAAGGCCTTGATCGAGCACGAGCGAGTGCACCTAGTGGTGCCTGAAATTGAGGCGATTGCCACGCTGATGCTCGAAGAGCTCGAAGCCGCTGGCGTTGCCCGCGTTATTCCCACCGCCAGAGCGGTCCGGCTGACGATGGACCGCGAAGGCATTCGCCGCTTAGCGGCTCAAACGCTGGGCCTGCCGACCAGCCCTTATCTGTTTTGCGATTCATTGGCCGAGCTGCAAGCCGCGATTGATTCTCACATCGGCTACCCCTGCATTGTCAAACCGGTCATGAGCTCGTCCGGCAAGGGCCAGAGCAAGATCGCCGGGCCCGACGACGTCAACCCGGCATGGGACCACGCAATGGCCGGTGGGCGCGTGGCCGGTGGCCGGGTGATTGTTGAGGGGTTTATTGACTTTGACTACGAGATTACCCAGCTCACGGTGCGCGCTCTGGCCGCAGACGGCCAGGTTGAAACCCATTTTTGTGAGCCCATTGGCCATGTGCAAGTCAGCGGCGACTATGTTGAGAGCTGGCAACCGCACCCGATGGGTGTGGTCGCGCTGCAAAAAAGCCGTGACATTGCCAAGGCGGTGACCGACAACCTAGCGGGCCAAGGCGTCTTTGGGGTCGAGCTGTTCGTCAAAGGCGACGACGTCTGGTTCAGCGAGGTCAGCCCGCGCCCGCACGACACCGGTATGGTCACCCTGTGTACCCAGGTGCAAACCCAGTTTGAGCTGCATGCCCGCGCGATTTTGGGCCTGCCGGTCAACACCGCGCTCAAAACGCCCGGCGCCAGCGCGGTGATTTATGGCGGTATTGACGCTGTAGGCATTGTGTTTGATGGGCTCGCCGAGGCGCTGCGGGTGCCGAACACCGATATTCGGCTGTTCGGCAAGCCAGAGAGCTTTGTCAAACGGCGCATGGGCGTGGCGCTGGCGTTTGACGCTGATGTCGAGGTGGCGCGGGTGAATGCCAAAAAAGCTGCCGCGCTGGTCAAGCCGCGCACAGCCGCCTGACGCCCGACACAACACTGCCGCTGACCGCGCTGGCTGGCGCGTCGTCGTCGCCGTGGCGGCGGAGTTTTTGCTGACGGCGCGGGCCGGCCCAGACACGCCGGGCAGCCCGTTGGTGCCGCTGCTTGAGTCGTTTTCAAGGCGGTCTACAGGGCTGTCTGAAAGG
>JAYULP010000386.1:0-3347 GCA_043763445.1 Polaromonas sp. | reverse complement strand
ACTCAAACTCAATACCGGCATAAATGTCTTCTGAATTCTCGCGAAAAATAACCATGTTGGTCTTTTGCGGCTCTTTTACAGGGGACGGTACCCCCTCGAAATACTGGATTGGACGTAAGCACACATACAGATCCAACTCTTGGCGGAGCGCTACATTCAGGCTGCGAATTCCGCCGCCCACTGGTGTGGTCAAAGGCCCCTTGATGGACACGACGTAGTCGCGAACAGCATGCAATGTTTCTTCGGGCAACCACACATCTGGGCCGTAAATTTTGGTGGACTTTTCGCCTGCAAAAACTTCCATCCAGTGGATTTTTTTCCCCCCTCCGTAAGCTTTCTCGACGGCAGCATCCACCACTTTGAGCATGACTGGTGTGATGTCTGCGCCTGTGCCGTCACCTTCAATGAACGCGATGATTGGCTGGTCTGGCACATTCAGCGAATTGTCAGCATTCACAGTGATTTTTTGGCCCTGTTCGGGCACTTTGATGTGCTGGTACATAGTGTGAAAGATTCCGGTTTGCATTGATGCCGTGAATTTACGGCAATGAGAGTCAGTGTAGAGAACACCAATAAATTCTAGCTCTAATTATTTTTAACAAAAGAATTAGTAGCCGCCTGTCAACGCACTTGAAACTGGGGCCGTTACGGTAGGGCCTCCAAGATGTTTGGAGTCTTTTTCAAACAAATGTACCTAAGGAATTCCCAAATGAACAAACTCCTCGCTGCTTTAATCGCTGGTCTCTTTTCGGTCGGTGCTTTTGCTGCTTCACACGCTGGCGCGCCGATGGCCGCTAGCTCTACTGCCGCGCCAACAGCGAAAGCTGAAGCGAAACCCGCAGCGAAAACTGCGATGACAAAAGAAGAAAAAGCCGCCGCAAACGCTGCCAAAAAAGAAAAAGCCGCTGCTGCTAAGAAAGAAAAAGCTGATGCCGCTGCGGCCAAGAAAGTAGCTAAGCCAGCGTCTGCTGCCAAATAACTTGGTATGAGCTAGCAAAGGCCTCTCGGCCAGTCGCAAAAAAGCCGGTCAGTCAAAAGCTGACTGGCTTTTTTTTGTTGTGGCTGTTTTCAACAAGGTCCGGAAAGCGAAACGTCCGCCGCGTCTATATTTTGCGCTTCAACAGCTGCTAAGACGAGCATTTTGCGCGTTCGTTTTTACACTTATCACGACAGCCTCCAAACCACGCTATGTACTCAAAAAAAACGCTGGAATCGCCCCGCTTTCGTTTGCCTAGGTACTTTTTTTTACCGGGCTTTATCAAACACGCGCTAACAACAGTGGCATTGACATGTTTTGTTGCGCTGCGAGTTGCGGCGCAGCAGGGGCCACAACTCGATCTGGAACGCGTCAAGATATCAGCAGGCATGCATGTTGCCACAGCACAAGTTGCCGCCACATCACAACAGCGGCAAATTGGACTAATGTTCCGAATAAACATGCAGCAGCATGAGGGAATGCTTTTTGTCTTTGAGCAACCAGCGAAGCAATGCTTTTGGATGAAGAACACCCCACTTGCGCTTACTGCAGCTTTTGTGGCGGATGACGGAAGAATCGTGAACTTGGTGGACATGAAGCCGCAGGCGTTAGATGTCCATTGCTCGAACGAGCCTGTGCGTTATGTTCTTGAGATGAACAAAGGTTGGTTTGAAAAACGCGCAATCAAAGCAGGGGCTATGCTGAAAGCGGATTTTTTCCAAAAAATCAAGTGAGTCAAACTAGTTGATAAAAAGCCAACATCCGGCCGGCTTTTTATAACTACTCGAAGATTGACGAAAATTTAGGCGAAATTGGATTCAGCAAATTCCCAGTTGACCAAACTGGTGAGAAAAATTTCCGCATATTTCGGACGTGCGTTGCGGTAGTCGATGTAGTAAGCGTGCTCCCAAACGTCCATTGTCAATAAGGCTTTGTCGGCGGTTGTCAACGGCGTGCCAGCTGGACCTGTGTTGACAATGTCCACTGTACCGTCGACTTTCTTAACCAGCCATGTCCAACCGGAGCCAAAGTTACCAACAGCAGACTTGACGAAGGCATCTTTGAAAGCAGCATACGAGCCAAATTTGGCATCAATGGCTTCCGCCAATGCGCCCTTCGGGCTCCCGCCGCCGGACGGCTTCATACAGCTCCAAAAAAAGGTGTGGTTCCAGACTTGGGCTGCATTGTTGTAAATGCCACCGTTTGATTTCTTAACAATCTCTTCGAGGCTCATATCCTCGAATTCAGTTCCTTTTTGGAGATTGTTGAGGTTCACCACATAAGCGTTGTGGTGTTTACCGTGGTGATATTCAAACGCTTCTTGGCTGTATTGTGGTGCCAGCGCATCATTTGCATATGGCAGAGGGGGAAGTTGGTGTTCCATGATTTTTCCTAGTAATAAAAGGCAACAAACTAATTCGTCATATTGTAAAAACTAAATCAAGCGGGGGGTTGCAACTGTCAAATCGACCTGCCCGTCAGCAAGGATAGCCCGTATTGGCTGTCCGCAGTGCAAAGCAGCCACACTAGTCAACGGAATGCCTTCAAGATCAGACAGCCAGGCATACCCCCGCTTAAGTGGCAGGCGCGGATCGAGAACGCCAAGCCGAACTTCACAACGTTCCAGCTGGTGCATATGTGACGAAAGTGCACGATGGACTTGCGCCGAGAGGTCTTCCAGGACGTGCAAATCTGCAGCGCAGTCGCGAATGACCGACAGTGCGCCGAAACGAAATTGCTGAGCGTACACAGTAAGCTCAGACTGCTGAGCTGCAATCAGCATTGAGGGGCGCCCAGCTTTTGCAGCTACCCAATCAAGACGCTGACCCGCCGCCTCTATTTGACGGGCCATGGCCTCAATCAGTCTGGCCTGCACTAAGTCGATGACGCCCGACAATACGTCCTGTGCTGCGGCGCACAGCTCTGCGGCCGCTGTGGGTGTGGGTGCGCGCAAGTCTGCGCAGAAATCGGCAATTGTGAAGTCCGTCTCGTGGCCCACGCCCACGATGACTGGGATTGGTGAGCTTGAAATTGATCGCGCTAGTGCTTCACCGTTAAAGGCCCATAAATCTTCGATAGCGCCGCCGCCGCGCACTAGCAGCAAGACGTCAACTTCATGCCGAGTTGCAGCTGCAAGTAATGCGGCATTCAGCTCAATCGGTGCCTGGCTACCCTGCACACTGGCGGGATAAATTACTACAGGAATATGTGGTGAGCGTCGGGCCAAGACGCTCACCACGTCGTGCAGGGCGGCGGCTCCGAGCGACGTCACGACCCCGATTGCCTTGGGATGTAAAGGTATCGACCGCTTACGACGCGGCTCAAACAGCCCTTGACTCTCCAGCCGCGCCTTTAGGACCAAAAATTGCTC
>JAYULP010000385.1:0-1284 GCA_043763445.1 Polaromonas sp. | reverse complement strand
ACGGGCGCGCTGCTCACACTACTGCCAGCTGCCAATGTCCGCGTCTTTGCCTTCGCCGCCAGCTTGTCCGTCGGCGCCGAGCGACAGCACATCAGTGTCGCCTTTGACGCCGGGGTTGAGGTACTGGTACGGCCGGCCCCAAGGATCGTTCGGCAGCTTGTCAAGATAGGGCTTCCAGTTGGCCGGAATCGGTCCACTCGTGGGCTTGGCGATCAGCGCTTGCAAACCCTGCTCAGCACTTGGTAAACGCTGGTTATCGAGCTTATACAACTTCAACGCTTGGACCAAATTGTTGACATCAGTTTTGGCGGCCATGATGCGTGCATCATCAGCGCGGTTCAATACGTTGGGCACGATGAGCGCGGCGAGCACGCCGATGATGACCAGCACCACCATCAGCTCAATCAGGGTGAAGCCTTGATGACGCGCTTGTGCGCCGCGTGGAGCGAATAAAACAAAAGAGATTTTGCGCATTTTTGAATCCGTCAAAATAGTCAGCGGCGTGACACCTCGACAGTGACCCGCTGAGTTGGGCACTTGTTTGGGCACTTGTCACAACAAAACACCGAAAAACGTCGCCCAAATACTGTCGCAATCCTCCATCATAATCAATGTATGGTGATACTTTCTCATGGCCACACAGCCTCATCTGCCAAACTGGCCCGGCTGGCGCCGGCCATGGCGGCCCTACTTGTGTGGGCGGCGGCCGCATCCAGTGCGTTGTACTGGAGCTTGCGTTTGAGCCAAGCCCCCGGCACAGCAGCGCCTGCCGCGCAAGTGTCTGTAGCCGCACCGGCTGACCCACAGCTGGTGGCGCGCCTGCTGGGAGTTCGCGCCGCGAGCCCGGCTGTTCAAGCCAGTTTATCGAGCCGGTTCAGCTTGCAGGGCGTTGTCGCTGGTGGCTCGGTTGGTGGTGCGGCGCTGATTGCGGTCGATGGCAAACCAGCGGCCCCTTTTACGCTCGGCAGTGTGGTGGACGAAGGCTTGGTGCTTAGGTCAATCACTGCGCGCAGCGTGACACTGGCCGCAAACCCCAACGGCCCCGCGCTGGTCACGTTGGACATGCCACAGTTCAATTAAAAACGGCAGTCAGACCAGCGCCGGCTGATCGGCCGGCAAGCTGACAGTGCCCCAGTTTTGCTTAGACTTTTTCTAACAGCGAATTGACACGCCGCACATAAGCCGCCGGATCAGCCGGCATGCCGCCTTCAGCCAGCAAAGCCTGGTCAAACAAAATGTGGGCCAGGTCATCAAAGTTAGCGCTGGACTCCAGTTTTTGCACCA
>JAYULP010000384.1:0-8401 GCA_043763445.1 Polaromonas sp. | reverse complement strand
GCGCCGGATACGGCGGCTTCGGGGTATGTGGTTTGGGCATCTTGGACTCCTTCTTGATGAACAATAAGGTGTCCGTGAAATGGGGTCAACTCCACACTGCCACCCGCCCTTGGAACTCCCAAACGTAGTGGAGCTTTGTCGCAGGCTTCTAAGCCTTTGAAAACACATTAGTTTTTGGCAGCGGAGACATCTCGAAGTGTAAGAAATCGGCTCCCCCCAGCTCCACCATATCGAAAAACCAACCGGGTCTCCGGTTGGTTTTTTTTCGCCTACTCCCGTGTGTTTACAAGGGTTCCCGAGGTTTCCTGCGGACTTCGCCCCATGAGCCACCGGGTCAGTTGCGGCACTTTTTTGCTCTCTCCGAACCAATAGTCTCTCCAGCCAGCTCTGGCGAAACATGTCGAAGTCCGCAAGGAAGAAGAAAAATACCGTTACAAATCAACATTCTACTTATGGACGAATCAACCAGGTTTTTATCTGACATTGGTAAGGGGTGGGTACATACCAAATAGGTAGCAGTACAAAAATTCCAGAATTATGCGTCCAAAAAAAGTAACAGAGAGGCTATGGGATCACGGTCAGTGACAGTACCAGTTTCGCTAAAATTTGGTGACGATCTTGTCAATGGCTTGCAAAGCTTGATCGCGATATTCGGGTTTCACTTCAACTCGGTGACCGCTTACCGTTAGCTTACCGGTCTGCATTACTGCAAACGGGCAACCGCGGGCGAACGCAACGACACCAGTAGTTCCAAAGTCCCGTACTCCAACAATGCCAGCGGTCGGTTCGGTAAAGGTAAAAAATTTGCTGTGGGACTTAATAAGCGCCTTGAGATCACTGTCGATACCGGACAACACTGCTGTATAAGCCGAAGCGGAACCCATGTACTGAGTAAGTCGATTCTTCAGTATCAAATGCACCTTTGGCAGTTCACGCTTCGCAACGCTTAGCTTTGTTGAAAATGTGTATTTCGAGTAAATCTCGGACGGCAATTTGACGCCATACATCAGTGAGAACGCGTTCTGGATCGCGCGCCTTGACGAATCGTCGGCCATGACAGGCAGTATCACCCGGTCAGCTGAAGACAGCGCGATCTGGGTGTACATGGAAAAACTTGGATTCGTGTCGATGAAAGCGATGTCGTAGTCCGGCTCGACCTGAGTTATAAAGTCTCGCAGCCAATCGATAACGCCAAGCCATGCATTCACGCCGGGCAAGTCTGCGTTGGCCAACGTGTTCATTGCAATAGCCTGCAATTCCAACAGCGGGTCCCCACACACTAGGTCTATGTTCTCCGGGACCTTGGGATTGTATGTGTTCGCTTGAGTGATGTAACTTGCAGCATCAAATGATGGCGGAGAGAACGGCGCAGGGAGTCGAGCATCGAAATACCCACCAATGCTGCAGCGAGGAATCATTCCCTGCCGCTCAAGTAATCTGCTGCTGCCACCGTTGGATAGTCCGCCCAGCATCAGTTCGGACAGGTTGGCTTGGGGGCACATGTCAACCACTAGAATTCGCTTTTTCGGGTTGAGTTCCGCGTAGCGGCAAACTGCCTGAAAAGTCAGACTTGTTTTCCCCGTCCCGCCCTTGTTGTTCCAGATTGCGTATGTGAGCATGAGTCACTCTGTGTAAAAATTAGACTTTATCACGTCCAAAATGGACATGTCTGGACTGCACCCGCTTCAATAGACAGATAGACATCTGTTGACGTCAAGTGCGAACCTAGGCAAGACTTGGGCTCAATCAAGCCTGCTCACCGCCTACAGCAAGCCTAGCCACTGGTGCCACACCAGCTGGCCCAAATAGCGGCTGGGCAGCAGCGTGACGGCTCCAGCGGCTACGCACGCGCCGTAATACAAACCCTGCATAGTGCGACGGTGGCCGGCAATATTACCCAGTGCCAGTTGGCGAAAAGCGCGCCACAGACCCAACAGTGTGAAGGGCACAAATAAATGAATAGGCGTGTAGCCGGCAATGTTGGGTAAGCGGTGATCGTGAATAAAAAGCGCTGACAACGCGGTGGTCAGCATCAGCGTGACCCAGACGTAGCCAACGGCGCGGTGAAGACAGGGCCGTGACGTCCGGCCCTGACGCGCCCACAGCGCGAGGGGGCCAAGCGCCAGCGCCGTCAGGGCGGCTGCCAAGTGAGCAGCAATTAAAGGGGGCAGTGGCATAGCAAAACTCCAGTGGGATGGTTGCACTTAATCCTGGCTTGCAGCGAGCTGTGCCGGCTGTAAGCCAGCATGCCAAGTCGCTCGCGACGAAATTCCGATTGCTGGGCGTGGGTACCGCTTTTTTCCGCGCCAGCAGTACGGCCGGGCCGCTGGCTTTATTTAGACAGCGGCCCGGCCGGTAGCGATAATCTGCGCTTTGCTCTAAGGGGTTCTGGTGGACATTGCACTGTTGATAAAAGCGGCCATCATGGGCGTGGTGGAGGGCTTGACTGAATTTTTGCCGATTTCTTCAACCGGGCACTTGATTTTGGCGGGCGCGCTGCTGGGCTTTGACGACGATAAAGCCAAAGTATTTGATATTGCCATTCAAACCGGCGCGATTTTTGCTGTGATTTTGGTGTATCTGCAGCGAATCCGAGACACAGTGTCGGCCTTGCCGTCCGACAAGCAGGCGCAGCGTTTTGCGCTCAATGTGTTCATCGCTTTTGTGCCTGCCGTGGTACTGGGTCTGCTGTTTGGCAAAGCCATCAAAGCGCATTTGTTCACGCCAGTGGTGGTGGCCAGCACCTTTATTGTTGGGGGATTCATTATTTTGTGGGCTGAAAAACGCCAAGCGCGTGACCCAGCCACCGCCCGGGTGCAGGCTGTCGAAGCCATGACGCCGATGGACGCGCTCAAGGTCGGGCTGGTGCAGTGCTTGGCAATGATTCCTGGCACCAGCCGCAGTGGCGCGACCATCATTGGCGGCATGTTGATGGGACTGTCGCGCCAGACGGCTACCGACTTCTCATTTTTTCTGGCGATTCCCACCCTGATTGGCGCGGGCGTCTACAGCCTGTACAAAGAACGCGCCCTGCTGTCGATAACTGACCTGCCTGTGTTTGCCACTGGCTTGGTGTTCTCATTTTTAAGTGCCTGGCTGTGCATCCGTTGGCTGTTGCGCTACATCGCTACCCACAGTTTTGCGGTGTTTGCCTGGTACCGCATCGCGTTTGGTGTGGTGGTGTTGGCGACCGCGTGGAGTGGGGCGGTGGTGTGGGCGGCTTAACGCTTGAGGCTTAACGCTTGAGGCTTGAAATTGCATACTGAGGCTCTGACGCTCGTGCAGCACTGCGGCGCAGCAGTGCCTGCGCCATTTTCAGCGCAATGAGCGCCAGTCAAGCACTGAGCAAGCTACTGGCTGCCATATCGAGCAGCGCTGCCTCGGCCGCTGCTGCCGCTGCCTTTGGGCGTTCCATCGGGAACAGGTGGCTGCCGCCCAGCATGGTGACGCGGCCGTGGGTGATTTTTTGGGTCAGCGCCATGCCGGCTTGCCGAATTTCGGCCGACTGCAGGCCACCGATGAAGGCGACTGGGCACTTGAGCGGCCGGCGCTTGAGCAGCGCGTCCGTGGTGTGGGGCAGGGTGTTGTAGATCGCGGTTTCCACCTCGCGGTCAAAGCTCAGGTGGCGACGAGCGCCGACACCGGCAACGTCTGGCACGTCATGGGTACCGTGGGCGATGTAGTCACGCAGCACCTCGTCGTCCCAGTGGGCGAAGGCTTTTTTACTTTTGAAGTGCGCCAGTACCTCAGCCTGATTGGCCCACTGGTGCCTGCGCCGGCGGCTGACAGTGCCAGGCCCGAGGGTGCCGACCAGCCTGGCGCGCTTGGCTACACCAACGGCGGCTGCGCGCCAGCCGCCAATAACGGGTGAGTCCATCAGCAACACACCTTTGACAGCATAGCCGCCCAGCACTGGGTGGCGGGCAGCACACATCAGGCTCAAATAACCACCCAGCGAATGCCCAACTAGCCACACGCCTTGTCCGGCTAGTTGCGCTTGGCTGCCCGCGAAGTCAGCCAGTTGCTGCACCAGGTGCGGCCAGTTGCCGGTAACCGGGTAGGCCGGGTCGTGGCCGTATTTTTCAATCGCCTGGACGGTAAAGCCGCGCGCCTGGAGCTGTCGCGTCATTGCGCCGTAGGTGCTGGCCGGAAAGCTGTTGCCGTGGCTGAAAATAACCAGCGGCCTGACCGAGGGCGCTGGCAAGCCGGCGCCGGTAATCGCTACGCTCAAATGAGCTTCTCACTCGGGGTGGTGATTTTGCGCAGAGTCGAATGGCGCTCGGCAGGCATTTTTAACGGCACTTCGGTGTGGGCGCCGTCCCAGACCGGGTCTTCGATGCTGTCGAACATTTCGCGCAGTTTGCGGCCCCAGGTGTTGTGCAGCATGGCGTAGTAGGGGTTGTCGTGGTCAAGGCAAACAATTTTGTCGCTGGCAAAGGTGCCTTCTTCGTAGACCACCAGGTCCAGCGGCATGCCAACTGACAGGTTGGACTTCATGGTCGAGTCCATTGACACCAGCGCACATTTGGCAGCTTCAGCCAGCGGCGTGGCGGGGGTGATCACGCGGTCGAGCACCGGCTTGCCGTATTTAGACTCGCCAACTTGAAAGTAGGGTGTCTCGCGCGTGGCTTCGATGAAGTTGCCGGCCGAATACATCTGAAACAGGCGCATGCCTTCGCCCTTGATCTGGCCGCCGAACACCAGCGAGACATTGAAGTCCACACCCGCATGTTTGAGCGCTTCGCCGTCGCGCTCAAACACCCGGCGAATCGCCGAGCCGAGTACGCGGGCGGCGTCAAACATGCTTTTGGCGTTCCAGATGGTGATGGGCGGGCTCTTATCGCCGCCGTCCATGTCTTTGATTTGCTCGATTTGCAAAATCTCGCGCACTGACTGGGAAATTGACAAATTGCCAGCGGACAGCAACACCATGAAGCGGTCGCCCGGCTTTTCATAGACGATCATTTTGCGGAAGGTGCTGATGTGGTCTAGGCCCGCATTGGTGCGGGAGTCCGACAGGAACACCAGGCCGGCATCAATTTTTATAGCTACGCAGTAAGTCATGGAAGGGGGACTTTTTGAAGAGGGATAGGAGAGCGTGTTGGCGCTTTAGGCAGCCAGTTTTTTGAGCCGGTACAGCGCATCCAAGGCTTCGCGCGGGCTCAATGTGTCAGGCTCTATCGTAGCCAATGCGTCCAGCGCGGGGCTGGCCAGAGGCTGCGGCGGCGCAGGCGGCTCGGCAAACAAGTCAACTTGTTGCTGCGCCGCAGTTTGGTGGGCCTCTAGTGCAGCCAGTGCGTGGCGTGCATGGGCCAGCACGGCGGCTGGTACGCCGGCCAGTTTGGCCACAGCAACGCCGTAGCTTTTACTGGCTGGGCCAGGCTCCAGGTGGTGCAAAAACACAATCTGGCTACCCGACTCCACCGCGCTGACATGTACGTTACTGGCGCCGTGGTGCTGGGTGGGGAACTCGGTCAGTTCAAAGTAATGCGTGGCAAACAGCGTGAACGCTTGGGTTTTGTTGTGCAGGTGTGCGGCAATGCCACCGGCCAGCGCCAGACCGTCAAAGGTGGAGGTGCCGCGGCCAATTTCGTCCATCAGCACCAGCGAGTGTGGTGTAGCGGTGTTGAGGATTTGCGCCGCCTCCAACATTTCCAGCATAAAGGTGGACTGCGCATTGGCGACGTCATCAGCAGCGCCGATTCGGGTGTGAATTGCGTCGATTGGCCCCAAACGGCAACGGGTAGCGGGAACGTAGCTGCCCATGCTGGCCAGCAGCACGATCAGTGCGACCTGCCGCATATAGGTCGATTTGCCGCCCATGTTGGGCCCGGTGATGACCTGCATTTTTTGCTTGCCCACCAAGCAGCAGTCGTTGGCAATAAAGCGGCCCGCGCTGGTTTCGGCCAAACGCGCTTCAACGACGGGGTGACGGCCGCCCGCAATGTCGATGCAGGGCTCCCGCGCAAACTCGGGCGCAGCCCAGTTCAGCGTGAGTGAGCGCTCGGCCAGCGTGCAAAGTGCGTCCAAGCCGGCCAGTGCCGCCGCTAAGCGGCCCAGCACCGGCACAAACGCCTGCAGCTGGTCCAGCAGCTGGTCAAACAGCCACTTTTCCCGCGCTAGCGCACGGTCTTGCGCCGACAGGGCCTTGTCTTCAAAGGCTTTGAGCTCGGGCGTGATGTAGCGCTCGGCATTTTTCAGGGTTTGGCGGCGTCGGTAGTCGTCGGGCACCTTGGTGGTCTGGCCTTGCGACACCTCAATGAAAAAGCCGTGTACTTTGTTGAACTGTACCTTTAGGTTACTGATGCCGGTGCGAGCGCGTTCGCGGGCTTCCAAGGCCAGCAAAAAGGTGTCACTGCTGGCTTGAATGTCGCGTAACTCGTCGAGTTCAGCATCACAGCCCGGGGCCATCACGCCGCCTTCGCGGACTAGGGCAGCAGGCTCGTCAAGCAGATAACGCGCCAGAAGGTCGACACAACCCGCTGGGGGCTGCAAATCGGCTGAAATAGTGGTCAAAAGTGATGGTAGCCGTCGTATTTCAACCTCAGAGTGCTCTACTTTGTGTAGCAGATGCGTTATGCGCTTGCCCAGCGTTTGGCGCAGCGCTACCAGCTCGCGGGGGCGCACTTGGCGCAGCGCGATGCGGGCGCAGATACGTTCGACGTCGCTGCTGCCTTTGAGCTCCCGGCGCAGCGGCTCAGCTAGGCCACTGCGCAGGTAGGCGATGGCTGCTAGCCGCTCGGCTGCCTCAGCGCGCTCACGGCGTGGGCTAAGCAGCCAGCGTCTGAGGGTGCGGCTGCCCATGCCGGTGGTGCAGGTGTCCAACAGCGAGAAGACGGTGGGCGCACCTTCCCCGCGCAGGGTCTGGGTCAACTCCAGGTTGCGGCGCGTGGCTGCGGGCAACTCAATCAGCTCGCCGGGGCGCACCACCCGTAAGCCTTGAATATGCGGCAGGCTGCGGCTGCTCGGCTCAGCGCTGGCGGCGCTGCGTGTTTCAGCGACTTGTCCGGTCAGCGCTTGCTCGGCGTAGCCCACCAGCGCTGACGCGGCGGCATGCGCGTTCTTCAAATCTTCAGCGTTCCAAGCCGCGAGTGTGGCGACCTGCAGCTGCGCCAGCAGACGGCGTACCCCCAGCGCCGCGTCAAACTGCCAGGCTGCGCGGGCAGTGGCGGTGCAGCGGTGGGTTTTGAGCGTCTGCTCCAGCGCCGGGCTTACCTCGACGTTGTAGACCAGCTCACTCGGGGCAATGCGGGTGATCCAAGCGTTCAGCTCGTCGGGCGCGCATTCGGCCAGCGCGATGTCGCTTTGAGTCAAGCTCAGCCAAGCCAGGCCGCAGCGGTTGCGCGCGCCCATGTGCACCGCCAGCAAAATGGATTCGGCACGCTCGCCCAGCAGTTCGGCGTCCAGCAACGTGCCGGGGGTGACCACGCGAACCACTTTGCGCTCTACCGGCCCTTTGGATGCACCTACGTCGCCTACCTGCTCGCAAATAGCCACCGACTCGCCGAGTTTGACCAGTTTGCTCAGATAGCCGTCGAGCGCATGAAAAGGCACGCCAGCCATCACCACCGGCTCGCCGCCCGACTGCCCGCGCCGTGTCAAGGTGATGCCCAACAGGCGTGAGGCCTTATCGGCGTCGCTGTAAAACAACTCGTAGAAGTCCCCCATGCGGTAGAACACCAAGGTGTGCGGGTAGTCCGCTTTGATGGCGTGGTACTGGGCCATCATGGGGGTGTGCTTTTCGCGCCCCTCTGAGAATTTCTCTTTTTCCATTTAACTTGTTGATTTTATTGGAAAATATTTAAATCTTGTCAGTTAAGAGTCGTACAGAAAGGCAAAGAAATCCCAAGAGTTCCCGAAAAAAAGTAGCTAGGATGTAGTTAAGATGTCACTGTGACAACGGAAAAACTGAGCTGAACATCATCAAAAACCTATCGAGGTGCTATGCGTTGTGTACTGACCAAAGAGAACGTCAAAAAGCTAAGTATCGACTTTCGCCCCGTGATTAAGGGTACAGAAATGAAAGGCGTCGAGGCCAATCCACTGTGTAAGCCCTTCATTGTCTACGACTGCCACCAAGAAGCGGCAAAAGGGCTTGCCCTTTATATTGGCAAGAGCAAGGCTACTTTTATTGTCAAGCGGCGAGTGGGAGAGAAGGTTGTTACTACCAAGATAGGTGAGTTGGGCGACTTCAACTTCAATATGGCCGACGAGAGTCGCGACGTTCGCGTGCAGGCCCGCAAGGTCAGCTTTGATATTAAGAAGTTGTCCGTAAATAGTAAAATTATTTCCTGAGCTGCTTTGTGACGCGGCCAAGGGGTAGTGCAATGGCGGCAGAAAAACGAGTGCCATCGTGGGTGGTCACTGATGACTTCTGGCTCAGAGTTGAGCCATTGATTCC
>JAYULP010000383.1:0-3352 GCA_043763445.1 Polaromonas sp. | reverse complement strand
AACCTCAACTTCGGCACAGACTAAGCTAAGGCGAGTGGTCGTTGGCGTCACCTGCCTCACCACTGCCAAAGCCGCCTTTGAAAAAGCCAAGGCGCTGGCGCTGGGCATGGAACTCGCTAAAGAATGGGGCAACCGCCCGGCCAACTACGCCACTCCTACGCTGCTGGCGGAGGCGGCACAGCACCTTAGCAAACTAGACAACATTAAGGTCGAGGTACTAGGCCCAAAAGAAGTTGCCAAACTCGCAATGGGCTCATTTATGGCTGTCTCGCAAGGCTCAGTTGAGCCACTGCGGTTTATTGTGGTCAAGTACAGCGGCGCGCCCCATAGTTATGCACCAGTTGTTCTGGTGGGTAAGGGCATTACCTTTGACACCGGCGGTATCTCGATCAAACCATCGGCAGAAATGGATGAGATGAAGTTTGACATGTGTGGCGCGGCATCAGTACTGGGCGTTTTCAAAGCGCTGGGCGAATTGCAGCCCGAAGTCAATGTAGTCGGCCTGATCCCAGCTTGTGAAAATATGCCAGACGGCCATGCGCTCAAGCCGGGTGATGTCGTCACCAGCATGAGCGGGCAGACCATTGAGGTGCTCAACACCGATGCAGAAGGCCGGCTGGTGTTGTGCGATGCGCTAACTTACGCAGAGCGCTTTAAACCCGCTGCGGTGATCGACATCGCAACACTGACGGGCGCTTGTGTTGTGGCGCTAGGGGGCGTGCGGAGCGGGCTGTTCTCAACTGACGAAACACTCGCGGCACAGCTGTTTCAGGCCGGTGAATCTTCTATGGACCGGTGCTGGAGAATGCCGCTTGACGACGAGTATGCAGAGGGCCTGAAAACTAATTTTGCTGACGTTGCCAACATTGGCGGACGCGCCGGCGGTGCCGTTACCGCCGCAAAATTTTTGCAGCGTTTCACCGAAAAGTTTCCTTGGGCTCATCTGGATATTGCTGGCACAGCTTGGAAAAGCGGCGTAGCCAAAGGCTCCACTGCTCGACCCGTGCCTCTTTTACTGGAGTTTTTACTGACACACACGCCTGTAATGAAAACACAAAAAAGTGAAAAAATAGCCCGAAAGTCCCGCAAACCTTCCAATGCAAAGTAACCGCAGCGGGTGCGTCCGATGACTGAAATCACATTTCATTTCAACGTACCGGACCGCCAACATTACAGTTGCAGGCTGCTACGCAGGGCATATGCCGCGGGTGCATCAGTTGTAGTGGTTGGGCAGGCCGATGCGCTCAACACGCTCGACGCCCAGTTGTGGGCGATGCAACCGATCGAGTTCACGCCGCATTGCAGGCGAGAAACAGCGTCGGCACAGTCTGTACTCATGTCGCCGATTGTTCTGGCGGAGTCTTTGAGCGAGCTTCGCTGCGATGATGTCCTAATGAATTTGAGCGATACAGTTCCCACCGAGTTTGAGCGGTTCGAGCGTTTGATTGAGGTAGTGACCATCGACGAAGATGATCGGGCGGCAGCTCGGCATCGATGGAAGTACTACGCAAGTCGAGGCTATGTGCTCAAACGACATGACTTCGTATCGACCGAAGATCGCCAATAAAGCGGAGCTTGCCCTAGCCGCAGACCAGCTACAGCTCGCTTAAACGTCCTTATGGGGTGTACGGCTAGGGCCAATGCTAGTATGCCCGGCCTGAATATTGCGGTATGTTCGGGCGTGTTGAGTCACAACCTGCTCTCAACCAATAATGGTAATTTTCTAATCGGAGTGTTTTTATGCAAACGAAACTGAAACTAACAGTAGCGGCGGCGTTGACTTTGGTCGCTGGCCTGGCGACCGCGCAAGACGCAGTCGTGAAAATTGGACACGTTGCCCCCATGTCCGGCTCGCAAGCGCATTATGGCAAGGACAATGAAAATGGCGTACGCATGGCCATTGAAGACCTCAACGCGCAAAACGTCACCATTGGCGGGAAAAAAATTAAATTTGAAATCGTTGCCGAAGATGATGCGGCTGACCCCAAACAGGGCACCGCCGCCGCACAAAAACTGTGCGACTCCAAGGTATCAGGCGTTGTTGGTCACCTGAACTCTGGCACCACCATTCCGGCGTCAAAGGTCTACAACGACTGCGGTATTCCAATGGTGACCGGTGCCGCTACCAACCCCAACCTCACTAAACCAGGTTACAAAAACGTTTTTCGTATTATTGCCAATGACAATGCGCTGGGTGCCGGACTGGCGTTCTACGCTGCTGACACGCTCAAACTCAAACGCGTCGCCATCATCGACGATCGCACCGCTTATGGTCAGGGCGTCGCTGAAGTGTTCAAGAAAACAGCAACCAGTAAAGGCATGACGGTAGTTGACGAGCAGTTCACCACCGACAAGGCAACTGACTTCATGGCCATTTTGACTGCTGTCAAGTCGAAAAATCCTGATGCGATTTTCTTCGGCGGCATGGACCCCCAAGGCGGTCCAATGCTGCGCCAGATGGAGCAACTGGGCATGGGTGACGTAAAGTATTTTGGTGGTGACGGTATTTGTACAGCGGAGTTGGCAAAACTCGCCGCAGGTGCAAAAACTATTGGCAATGTTGTGTGCGCCGAAGGCGGTGCGTCTCTGGCCAAAATGCCGAGCGGCGATGCGTGGAAAAAACGCTACGACACCAAGTACCCGAGCCAGTTCCAAGTCTACAGCCCATACACCTACGATGCGACGTTTGTGTTGGTTGATGCGATGAAACGCGCAAATTCGACAGACCCAAAAGTCTACACTGCAGAATTGGCAAAAACAAACTTCAAGGGGGTGACCACCACGATCGCGTTTGAGCCCAACGGCGAATTGAAAAATCCGGCGATCACGCTGTACGTGTACAAAGACGGTAAAAAGTCAGCATTGAATTAAGTTACGCAAATGCCAGCAGTAAAAAGCCACCGCAAGGTGGCTTTTTAAGCTCAAGCGCAACCCGGCTGCGTACCAGCGAGGACACCGCCCGGGCCGTGGGAAGCGGCTTTGGCGGCAACACGGTTGCCTTGAGCGCCCGGCAAGACATTACCGTTCGCGCCAGCAGTGTGGTGGGCGACAACGCTGCCGAGTTAGTGGCCGGTAACAATATTGACATCCTTGCTGGGCAAGACAGCAGAGGGCAGACTTACTTATGTGAAAAAAAGAGTCGGGCTTTTTAAGCGCAGGCAGGTTAGGTATGAGCTTTGGTAAGTGCGAGCAGTCCTGACCTGCTCCCAATCTCCACACCAATCTAAATTCCGGAAGTCCAGAGTTGCGAGACTAACTGATCCCTGTATCGGTTTCGCTGTGTTGCATTGAATTGCCAGTTAACTGGCGACTCAATGCGGCGAATGTCGCAGGCGAAATACGCCCGCAGCTA
>JAYULP010000382.1:0-1291 GCA_043763445.1 Polaromonas sp. | reverse complement strand
CTGTGCTGGCAGAGCAGTTGGACCACGCGATGGACGCTAAAGCGTTTTTCATCGCCAAAACACTTGAGTTACGCCAACGCCACAACAAATACGAAAACACGCCCTACGCGCTGGAGCCCAACTGCAAGGAGTCACCAGGTGGGCTGCGGGATTTGCAGGTGGTGCTTTGGGTAGCGCGTGCTGCAGGCTTGGGCCGCTCGTGGGACGACCTGGAGCGCAATGCCTTGGCAACAGCCTTTGAAGTGCGGCAAATCAAGGCCAATGAGGTGTTGCTGAGCCTGATCCGCACGCGACTGCACCTGACGTCGGGGCGACGAGAAGACCGTTTGGTGTTTGATCTGCAGACCGCTGTGGCCGAGTCGTTCGGCTACTCGACGTCCGCTATGTTGGGGTCTGCGCCGGCTATGGCAGCGAAAAAGCCAGCGTTTGTGCGCGCCAGTGAAGCGTTGATGCGGCGCTACTACTGGGCCGCCAAAGCCGTGGCCCAGCTCAACCAGGTCTTGCTCCTAAACATTGACGAGCGCATTAACCCCAGCACCTTTGCGCTGCGCCCAATCAACGACCGCTTTTCAGACAAAGCCGGCATGCTGGAGGTCACCAGCGATGAGCTGTACATCGAGCAGCCGCACGCGATTTTGGAGACTTTTTTGGTTTTTCAAACCAGCGTTAGCATCAAAGGCTTGTCGGCACGTACCTTGCGTGCGCTGTACAACGCGCGCGGCCAAATGAATGCGTCGTTTCGCAACGACCCGGTGAACCGCGAGACTTTCCGAAAAATCTTGCAACAGCCCGAAGGCATTACCCACGCAATGCGGCTGATGAACCAGACCTCGGTGCTGGGCCGCTACCTTTGGGTTTTTCGCAAAATCGTCGGCCAGATGCAGCACGATCTTTTCCACGTCTACACCGTGGACCAGCATATTTTGATGGTGCTGCGAAATGTGCGCCGGTTTTTCATGGCCGAACACTCCCACGAGTACCCGATGTGTTCCCAGCTGGCCGCCGGCTGGGACAAGCCCTGGGTGCTGTATGTGGCGGCGCTGTTTCACGACATCGCCAAAGGCCGTGGCGGCGACCACTGCGAGCTGGGGTGCAAGGACGTCCGCGTGTTTTGCAAGCACCATGGCATCGCATGCGAAGACTCCAAGCTCATTGAATTTTTGGTCGCTGAACACCTGAGTATGAGCCGTATTGCGCAAAAAGAAGACCTCAGCGAGCCTGACGTGATCAGTCGGTTCGCCGCTCACGTTGGCAACGAGCGCTACTTGACCGCGCTTTATTTACTCACGGT
>JAYULP010000381.1:0-3368 GCA_043763445.1 Polaromonas sp. | reverse complement strand
GGTGCCAACCCTAGCGCACGTCTACCCCAACGGCAGCGCTGACGTCAACGAGTTTCAAGCCGCGGGTGGTACGGGCTTCATCATTGGCGAGCTGTTGGATGGCGGCTTCATGCATGACGACGTGCTGACGGTAAGGCCGGGAGGCATTCGGGAGTTTACCGGCGAGCCGTCACTGAGCGGCGCCGCACCGACTCACCCTCAACTGCGCTGGGACGGCTGCAGCGTGTCAAAAGACACCTCTGTTGTGCGCTCCTTCGCTGCGCCCTTCAGTGTCACGGGTGGTTTACGCTTGCTGTGCGGCAACCTCGGGCGCAGTGTGATCAAGGTCTCATCGATTCCTGAGGACCGCCACGTCATTCAAGCAGCTGCCAGAGTGTTTGACTCCCAAGAGGCGCTGCTTGCGGCGTTTGCAGCCGACGAGTTGAATCAGGACGTGATTTGTGTGGTGCGCTGGCAAGGCCCCCAGGCCAATGGTATGCCCGAGTTACACAAACTCACCCCGCCACTGGCCGTTTTGCAAGGCAAAGGCTTCAGGGTAGCGCTGGTCACTGATGGCCGGATGAGCGGCGCATCCGGCAAAGTGCCAGCGGCGATTCATGTGTCGCCTGAGGCCGCTGCGGGCGGTCCGCTGGCGCGGCTGCGCGACGGTGATGTGATTCGGCTGGACGCGCAAGCCGGAACGCTGGACGTGCAAATACCGCAGGCCGAGTGGGACCTGCGCCTGCCCCAGGCGCTACCGGCTGAGTTGGCCGACACCAACGGCTGGGGCATGGGCCGCGAGTTGTTTGCCGGAATGCGAGGCCGCTCAGTGACGGCTGAAAAAGGGGCGTTGTCGTGGCTGTGAACCGGTCTTTTCCAAATTTAGCCACCGACCGTCTGAGCGCGTTGCAGGTCATGCAGGATGCGCCGGTTATTCCAGTTATTGTGCTGAGCGACGTGGCCCAGGCCGTGCTGCTGGCGCGCGCGCTGGTGTCTGGCGGCATTCGCATGCTGGAAGTCACACTGCGAACACCGCAGGCGCTAGCTTGTATTGAGGCCATCGCCCGCCAGGTGCCTGAGGCAATAGTTGGCGCGGGCACCGTTCGCACCGCCGCCGATGCGCAGGCCTGTAGCAGGGCGGGTGCACGTTTTGCGGTAAGCCCTGGGTATACGCATGCGGTTGGCCAAGCCTGCCGCGATGTTAGGCTGCCTTTGCTACCCGGCGTGGCCACGGGCGGTGAAATCATGGCCGCCCAAGCAGATGGCTTGAGCGAGTTGAAGTTTTTCCCTGCCATGCAGGCCGGCGGCTGGGCCATGCTCAAGGCCTGGAATGGGCCTTTCTGGGATGCACGGTTTTGCCCCACCGGCGGGGTGTCGCTGGCCAACGCCAGTGAATTTTTAGCACTTCCGAATGTGCTTTGTGTTGGCGGGTCGTGGCTTACGCCCGCAGATGCGTTGGCACAGGGCGACTGGGCTCGGGTCACGTCGCTGGCGCGTCAGGCGGAGCAATTAGGCCGGTTTTAGAGACCAAGCTCGTTGTGGACAATTCACCAAGGCCAGGAGGGCGCTGCTGCCAACAGCGCCCTCGCAGCCGCAGTGTGGGCAGCCACCAGCGCCACCAGCGTCACCGCTGCTGGTAAGCCCTCCACCGCGCATGAGGTAGCGGCCCACTGCTCAGCGAACTCGTCAAGCCAGACGAAGTGGGGCCGGACAGCATGGGTAATAAGCCCAGCTATCTGCCGCGAAGATGCAGCGGTTGATTGCGGGGGCCACGAAGCGCGTATCCTGAGTTTAATCCGAGCCTAATCCAAGCCTAATCCAAGCCTAATCCGAGCCTGTTCCGAGCCTAGTGGTGCTTGCCTTGCACCAATAAACTCTTCGACAAACTCGGCTTGAGTGTAAAAATAATTTATCACTTTACGCGGGCAGCCCGGCTGGAGCGCTCAACCGGGGCAGCACCGCCGGCGCATTGCTAACTAGGTTTTAGCGCAGCCCGCCGCCAGCGTCACCTTCGGCGCGCTGGATCAGCTCGATTTTGTAGCCATCTGGGTCGGTCACAAATGCAATTATGGTGGTGCCGCCTTTGACCGCGCCTGCCTCCCGCGAGACACAGCCACCTGCGGCCTTGATTTTCTCGCAGGCTGCATAGGCGTCAGCAACCCCTAGTGCAATGTGGCCGTAGGCTGTACCAAGGTCGTAGCTGTCAGTGCCGTGGTTGTAGGTCAATTCAAGCTCGGCGTGGTCTGGGTTGTTGCCGTAGCCGACAAATGCCAAGCTGTAGTGATATTGGACGTTTTCCGAGGTACGTAGCAGTTTCATACCCAGCACCTGGGTGTAAAAATCAATTGAGCGCTGAAGGTTGCCAACGCGCAGCATGGTGTGGAGCAGTCGCATAGTGTGTTCGTCTTGTGTAGAAAAGCGCAGATTGTGCTGCGCCGTTAAAGTGCCGAGGAGGCAACAGATAGCGGTAAGTAGCGGTAAGCAACAGCAACTAACAACGCACAATTACGCACAACTGCGCTTAGTAAAGCATTATTGAAGCTTAGCCCTGTGTTGCCTGCATAATCGACAAGAAAAGTGTAGTAAAAAAGTGTTGCTGATGCCAAACCTCCTTGCGCCTGAGCCAAACGATCTGCCCACCGGCTGGCTGAGCTCTACCCGGCTGCTGGACCTCGATAACCCGAAGCTGCGGATTCAGGCCATGCGCTTGACCCAACTTGCAGACACCAGCACCCAAAAAGTCGTCGCCATTCATGCATTCGTCAAGTCACTGCCGTTTAGGTGTGTCGCTGCATTTACCCATGTGTTGGCAGCTGACGTGTTGCGCAGCCGGCGAGGCGACTGCCACACCAAAGGAGTTTTGTTTGTAGCGCTGTTGCGGTGCGTTGGGCTGCCGGCGCGGCTACGCTTTGTGAGTTTGTCCAGTGACTTTCTGCGTGGCATTATTTCACTGCCGAAGATGAATGTGGTGCACGCCATTGGCGAGGTTTTTCTAGATGGACGGTGGATACAAACCGACGCTTATGTCACCGACACGCAGTTTGAAGTCGGAGCGCAAAAGCTATTGGTTCAAGAAGGCCGGCAACTTGGCTACGGTATCCACCGCGATGGCACGCACCAGTGGGACGGCTTTCACGATGCACATGGCCAAACGGCGTTGGCAGACGCTGCAAGTTGGCCACTTCAGGATTGGGGCGTAGCGCATGACCCAGAACAGTTTTATGCCAATACGGCAGAGCCGTCGCTCAGAATTGGCTGGCCAGCGCGTCTGAAGTGGGTATTGGCGGCCAGTGTGGTCAACCGCCGCGCCGATTGGGTGCGCCTGCACAGCGCTGACACACCTTGAGCGCACTGCGCGCAAGCGTTTGTTTTTGGCGCTTGCGCGCCGA
>JAYULP010000380.1:0-8455 GCA_043763445.1 Polaromonas sp. | reverse complement strand
CTCCTCGGGCTTAGCTGGCAACCGGCCGTAGCCAAAAATCAGAGTTTTAGCGTCAAATGCGCCATTTGCCTGTTGATTTGCCTCCTAGATTGCTATTTTTTTGATAGCGTCATAGACCCGGACGGCTTCGCCATTACGGAGTCGAGCAGTGCGCTAGATTCAAACGCCTGCAGCCAGTGCAGCACGCGAGGCCACGACTGTTCGGCAAACCAAGTTTTATCGGTTTGGGCACACTGCCGCACAAATGGCAACAGCGCCATATCAGCAAGGCCAACGCGTGTGCCGCCAAGGTAGCCATGCAGCAACAGTGGCTCCAGCGTAGCTAGCCACGCTGCGCAGCCTGCGCGGTGGGTCAGTGCAAGCTCGGCGGGTGTAGCCTGAGCCGATGCATGGGCGTGGCGGTGAGGGTACTTGTAGCGGTCTAGGTGGTGCTTAAAAGCGCCGTCGTTACCGTCAATAAGGGCTAGCCAATTGGTCGATGGTCTGCCGACCGGTTCAAGCCAGCCGTCGGGGTCATGTTGCGCGAGTGCCCAGCGCATGATCGCTAGGCTCTGATCAATAACTTCCCCGTCCACTAAAACCAGCACTGGAACAGTGCCTTTAGGCGACGCTGCCAGCAACTCGGGCGGCTTGCTGCTCAGGTCAACCTCGCGCACCGTGTGGGTAATGCCGCTGACCGCCATAGCCAGACGGGCGCGTATAGCGTAGGGGCAACGTCGAAAAGAAAACAAAAGTGGCAACTCAGTCATCACCGTCCGACTGGCGTTTGCCGATGTGGGCCTGACCGCGGCTGCCCGCCAAGTCCACCTGGCGCTGGCGTTCGCGGTAGCCGGCTTTTTGTACGTCGCTAGTACTTGCACAGCAGCGCGCGCAGCTAACGCCACGCTCGTACAGCGCATTGATTTGGTCAGTCGGGCTCAACGGCTCGCGGCAAGAGCGGCACAGGGCAAAGTTGCCGGGTTGCAAGCCGTAGCTCACCGACACCCGCTCGTCGAATACAAAGCACTCGCCTTGCCACAGGCTATTTTGTGAGCTCTGCGTTTCAAGGTATTTCAAAATGCCGCCTTGGAGATGAAATACAGCCTCAAACCCCTTGCTACGCAGCAGCGCGGTTGATTTTTCGCAGCGAATGCCACCGGTGCAGAACATAGCGACCCGTGGCAGCTTGCCGTCGATGGCTGCGAGCTTGCCGCCCAACTGCATTTCGCGGTCAACCCAAGCAGGCAGTTCTGAGAAACTGGCGGTGCCTGGGTTGACAGCGCCAGCGAAGGTGCCGATCTGCACCTCGTAGTTGTTACGCGTGTCAACCAGCACCAACGCCGGGTCGTCCAGCAATTGACTCCAGGCCTGAGGCGCGACGTACTGCCCGGCATGGCGGGCCGGCTGCAAGTCGGGCAAGCCTAGGGTGACGATCTCTTTTTTCAGCCGTACCTTCATTCGGTAAAACGGCTGTGTGTGAGCCCAAGCTTGCCTGTAGGTCAAACTGGCAAGCCGCGGGTCTTGCTGCAAAAACGCAAGCACTGCACAAACCCCCGCCGCCGACCCCGCGATGGTGCCGTTTACACCTTCAGCTGCCAGCAGCAGGGTGCCTTTGACTTGGGCCAACTCACAGGCGGCAATAAGTGGCGCTTGCAGGTCAGCAAAATCTGGCAAGTCCGCAAATTTATAAAAGGTGGCGGTCAGAAACGATGAGGCCGAAGCGGTCATAGCGGGCACAGGGTTACGATTTTGCACACCACGGGGTGTGCCATACAGCGGCTTGGCATAGACACGTGCTTTTCGGCGGTGCACCGTGAGCGGCGTACCAGCAGGGCTTGCCGTGCAGGCGGGGCTGTGTCAAAGGACGGCGTTTTCAATGAGTTCTACCTTCGGCCACTAGCATGTTTTTCATTTACTTGTCGAGCATTCTCGCTTAACAGCATTTCTGGGCTGCGTGTTGCGGGCGGGTGGGCGGCCGGCCGGCCTGAGGACCTGCAGCTCAAAAGTACAACGCGACTCACCAATGCCCCCGTGTGCAGGACTGCAAACAGGTCACAGCCGCGTTTGAAAGCACAATGCGGTCGCTGATTGATGGTGTCATGGATCGACTTATGAACGACTACAACGGCAGCGGCTCCTGAGCATCACCCGCGCCTGCCAACCTTGCACCCCTGGGCTGCCAGTGCGGGCGTCATGATCAACTGAGTTTTTTGACCAGGACTTGACTTTTACGGTCCCAGTTATATTTACGTTTGCGAGCCTCTGGCAGCCACTCCGGGTCGACTTGAATAAAACCGCGCTTGATAAACCAGTGCATGGTCCGAGTGGTCAGCACAAAAATACTGTGTAGCCCGGCCGCACGGGCGCGCTGTTCAACGCGCTTGAGAATTTTTTCACCGTCCCCTTGGCCCTGGCTTTGCGGCGACACCGTAAGCGCTGCCATTTCGCCAGTTTTGGCTTCTGAATAGGGGTAGAGCGCGGCGCAGGCAAAAATCACACCGTCATGCTCAATGATTGAGTACAGGCCGGCGTCTCGTTCAATTTCAGTTCGGCCGCGCTTGACCAGCGTGCCGTCTTGTTCAAACGGCTCAATGAGTTGCAAAATGCCGCCGACATCGTCGCCGGTCGCCTCGCGCAAGCTCTCTAACTTTTCGTCAATCACCATGGTGCCGATGCCATCGTGTACGTAAATTTCCAGCAAAATCGCGCCATCGACTGCAAACGGCAAAATGTGACTGCGCTCGACACCGCCTTCACAGGCCTTGACACAGTGCTGCAAATAAAAGCCAGGGTCCAGCGGACTTTCGGCCCGGGGCAGCACCGCCAGCAGTTTTTTGGCTGCCGCCAGCGGCAGCTCGGTGTCCACAGGGTTGTCGTCGCCTTCTGGCTGGTCGTAGGCTAGGCGCAGTCCGGGTGTTTCGGTCAGAAAAATAAGCTTGTCCGCGCCTATCGCGATAGCAACCGAGGTCGCTACTTCTTCCATCGCCAAATTGAATGCTTCGCCTGTTGGCGAAAAGCCGAAGGGCGACAGTAGCACCATGGCGCCAAAGTCCAGCGTGTGGGTAATACCAGCGACATCAACTTTGCCCACTAAGCCAGAGTGTTTGAAATCCACACCGTCAAGAATACCCACGGGCCGTGCGGTGACGAAGTTGCCCGACATTACCCGCACGGTGGAGCCGGCCATGGGCGTGTTGGGCAGACCTTGGCTAAAGGCGGCTTCAATTTCATAGCGCAGCTGGCCCGCCGCTTCTTGGGCGCAGTCCAGCGCCACCTCGTCAGTGATTCGCACGCCGTGCGAGTACTTGGCCTGATGGCCTTTAGCCTTGAGCTGCTCGTTAACTTGTGGTCTGAAGCCGTGCACCAACACAATTTTGACGCCCATGCTTTGAATTAACGCCAAGTCTTGTGCAATGTGCGGCAATTTCCCCGCCGCTATGGCTTCCCCTGCAATCCCCACCACAAAGGTTTTGCCCCGGTGCGTGTGGATGTAAGGCGCAACCGAGCGGAACCAAGGCACAAACGTGAAATTAAAAACGGCAGACATGAGTGTGCTTTCGGTAGCGGACGGACACAAACGCAAGCGCTTGGCGTTGGCGCGCTGGCCAGCAGCTTGCGCAACACGCCGTTGAAAATTTCAAGTGTAAGTGACCGTGTCTGGTCATAGGCGGTGCGCTGCCCGGGGTTTGCCTGCGCGGCCGATAATCTCGAACCGCGCCAAGCGTTGTGCTCTGGTTTGCTTGTTTTGCTTGCTTCACTCTGTGGTTATCTCGTTGCAGCCCTCTACATCTCCTTTGGTCATTACATTTCCCGAATCGCTGCCGGTGTCCGGCAAACGCGGTGACATCACGGCTGCTATCGCCGCTCACCAAGTCGTCATCGTATGCGGTGAAACGGGCTCAGGCAAAACCACCCAGTTGCCCAAAATTGCGCTGAGCATAGGGCGCGGCAAGCTCCACTACGCCCCAGGCCAGCGCGCCAAACTCATTGGCCACACCCAGCCGCGCCGCATTGCTGCTAGCAGCGTGGCCAAACGCATCGCAGAAGAGCTCAAGACCACCCTGGGCGATGTGGTCGGCTACAAGGTACGGTTCCAAGACCGACTGAGTCGCAACGCGTCCGTCAAGCTGATGACTGATGGCATTTTGCTGGCCGAGACTCAAACCGACCCGCTCCTGAACGCTTACGACACGATCATCATTGACGAGGCGCACGAGCGCAGCCTGAATATTGATTTTTTACTTGGATACCTGCGTCAGCTGCTGCCGCGTCGGCCTGATTTGAAGGTCATCATCACCTCAGCCACGATTGATGCCAAGCGGTTTGCAGACTACTTTTCCAGCGTCAAGGGGCCAGCTCCGGTGATTATGGTGTCCGGCCGCATGTTCCCGGTGGAGCAGCGCTATCGGCCCTTTGAAGAGTCGCGTGATCACGACTTGAACGATGCGATTGCTGATGCAGTCGATGAATTGTGGCTCAGCCCGCACAGCGCCGGTGACATCTTGGTTTTTTTGCCGGGCGAGCGTGAAATTCGGGAAGCCACTGACCACCTACGCAACCACCTGTCGCACCAGGTGCTGATGCGCAATGCCGAAGTGCTGCCACTGTTTGCGCGGCTGAGTCCCGCTGAGCAAGACCGCATTTTTGACGGTCATACCGGCCGGCGCATTGTGCTGGCTACCAACGTAGCCGAAACCTCACTCACCGTGCCTGGTATTCGCTACGTGATTGACGCCGGTACCGCCCGCGTCAAGCGCTACAGTTTTAGGAGCAAGGTGGAGCAGTTGATGGTCGAGCCCATTAGCCAGGCCGCTGCCAACCAGCGGGCTGGGCGCTGCGGGCGAGTGGCCGACGGTATTTGTATCCGCTTATATGACGAGCAAGACTTCAACGGCCGCCAGCGCTTTACTGACCCCGAGATTTTGCGCAGCTCTCTGGCCAGCGTGATTTTGCGTATGAAGGCGCTGCACCTAGGGGCCATTGAGAACTTCGCCTTCATCGAGCCGCCGCAAGGCCGCGCCATGGCTGACGGCTATCAACTGCTAGCGGAACTCGGTGCAGTCGATGACGACCACGAGTTGACAGAGGTGGGTCGCACGCTGGCCAAACTGCCGCTGGACCCCCGAGTGGGCCGTATGATTTTGGAAGCAAAAGCGCGTGGTGCGCTGGACGAAGTGCTGGTGATCGCCAGTGCCCTGAGCGTGCAAGACGTGCGCGACCGGCCAATGGACAAACAAGCGCAGGCCGACCAAGCACACGCCAAGTTTGACGACGAGAAAAGCGAGTTTGTCGGCTACTTAAAACTGTGGAAGTGGCTGGGTGACTCACGCGGCGGCCATGACGCGGTACACAAACTCACCAACCGCCAACACGAAAATTTGTTGCGCGAGAACTTCATCAATATGCGCCGCGTGCGCGAGTGGCGTGACATCCATTCCCAGCTGCACAGCACCGTTGCTGAGCAAGGCTGGAGTTTGAACACCAAACCCGCAAGTTATGAGCAACTCCACCTGTCAATGCTGTGTGGTTTGCTGGGTAACATGGGACAAAAGAACGAGGAAGAAGACTGGTATTTGGGTGCGCGCGGCATCAAGTTTTATCGCCACCCAGGCGCCAAGCTCAGTAAAAAGCCGGGCCGCTGGATTGTGGCGGCCGAGCTGGTCGAGACGACGCGCTTATTTGGCCGGGGCATTGCCAGCATTGAGCCGCAATGGGTAGAGCAAGTCGCTGGACACTTGCTAAAAAAGCAGTTGCTCGACCCCCACTGGGAGAAAAAAGCCGCACAGGTCACCGCGCTTGAACGAGCCACGTTGTATGGGCTGACGGTCTACAGCGGCCGCCGCATCAACTTTGGCCGGATTGACCCGACAGCCGCGCGGGAAGTGTTTATCCGTGAAGCGCTGGTGGCGGGAAACTGGGAAACCAAACTGGCTTTTCTTGGCGCCAATGAAAAGTTGATTGCTCGCGTGCAAGACATTGAGCACAAGGCGCGCCGCCAAGACGTGCTGGTGGACGACGAGCTGATTTATGCTTTTTATGACCAACAACTGCCGCCCGAGGTGTGCAGCGGTGCCAGCTGTGAGGCCTGGTACAGGGACGAGGTAAAAAAGCAGCCACAACTGCTGCTGCTGAGCCAAGAAGAGCTGATGCGCCATGAGGCCGCAGGCATCACAACGCAGGCGTTCCCCAAAATGCTGCGGTTGGGCGGCGTGGACTGTGCGGTAACGTACCTGCACGAGCCTGGCGACACCAAGGACGGCGTGACGGTTGACGTGCCACTGTTTGCGCTCAACCAAGTGCAAGAAGATCGCTGCGAATGGCTGGTCCCCGGTATGCTCAAAGACAAGGTACAGGCTTTGATCAAAACCCTACACCAGCGGCCGCGCTCGCGCTTGGTGCCATTGCCCGATACCGCCAGCCGCATTGCCGAGCAGCTCAACGCTCCGGCGTTGTTTGGTGGTGGCTCACTGACGGACGCTGTGCTTAAGTGGGTGCGCGACGCCACATCGCTCGACATCAAACGCGGCGACCTCAAGTTGGACATGCTGGCACCACACCTGTTCATGAACTTCCGTGTGCTCGACGAGCACGCCCGGCAGTTGGGCAGCGGCCGCAACCTCGGTGCGCTTAAAAGTGAGTTGGGCTCGCAAGCGCGCGGGGCATTTCAGGCCTTAGCGGGCCTGAAAAATCTGGCGGGCGCAGCGCCGCAGCGTCTAGAGCATCAAAAAACATCCGCTTTTGAGGCAAATAGCACTCTAGCCGACGGATTTAAATGCCGAGCAGCTATCGAAAACATAGCGCCAAGTCAGCCTGAAAGCTACACCAGCTGGACGTTTGGTGAGTTGCCCGAGCTGATGGAAATTCGCAAAGGCGCGCAAACATTGATTGGCTTCCCGGCGTTAATTGACCTTGGGCAAGCGGTCACGATTGAGGTGTTTGACGAGCCCGATATGGCAATGGTCAAACATCGGGCTGGATTGCGACGGCTGTTCTCGCTACAGCTCAAGGAGGCATTGAAATACCTTGAAAAAAACCTGCCTGATTTGCAAAAAATGGCCCCCAGCTACATGCTGGTCGGCCGCGCTGCCGATAATTCGGGCGGCGGCACGCTGGAAGAACTGCGAGACCAGATCATCGAAGTTGCGCTGAACCGGGCCTTTTTGCTCGACCCGCTGCCCACCAATGCCGGAGAGTTCACAAAGCGAGTGGCCGAAGGGCGCGGCCGCCTGACGTTGATAGCCAGTGAAGTGGCCCGAACAGCGCTGGTTATTTTGCTGGAGTTTGCAGTTGCACAGCGCAAGGTTAAAGACACCAAAAACGCAGCTGAGGCGGCGCTCGATACCCATCAGCAACTTCAGCGCCTGGTGCCCAAACGGTTTTTAACCCTGACACCTTATGGCCAACTGCAACACATTGCGCGCTACCTCAAAGCCATCACCGCAAGACTTGAAAAATACCGTGCCGACCCGGCACGCGACGCAGCTCGGATGGCTGAATTGCGCCCGCAAGACCAGCGTTATTGGCGGCTCGCCGCCGACCGCAAGGGCGCAACAGACGCCCGGATGCAGGAGTTTCGCTGGTTGCTGGAAGAGCTGCGGGTCAGTTTTTTTGCGCAGGAGCTGCGCACACCGCAACCCGTGAGCGTCAAAAGAATAGAAAAAGCCTGGCAACAGCTGAGCAGTTGACTCCCGTTACTGTGCAAACGCCGGTGGAGAGGGTCTGCGTAACTCGCTGCGGTCGGCGGCAGCGCGGGCTCGGGCGGCCAACCGCGTTACTTTTCTTGCTAACGGCGGCGCTGTTGGCAAGAAAAGCGCGTTGTGGGTCGGTCTGAGCCGCGCCACCGCGCCAGAGTTATGCCGGCCATCCCGGGTTATACCGGCCATCCCGGGGTTGGAGCCGGTCCGGTGAAATAGTTACCCACTGCCCACTGCCCACCGCGGGCTTAGTCAAGCTAGCTTGGCACAAACAAGCCACTGGACAAGCTCAGGGCGAACGGAAAATTTTTTGCGAAATGTTTTTCGCATCAACCAGTTGAATCAACAAATATGGTTTGGCAGCAGGGTCAAAATAAATGCCAGCAAGCCAGTGCCACCGCTGGCGCAGCAACCTTAATTGCGGCGGTGACCACCTGCAAGCAATGCACCAACAAGTAGCCGGGTCAGCGGCAACGGGTCGGCTGTTGCCCGCCCGATAGCGCCGGGCTTAGGTAGCGTTTTGGTGAAAATACTTTGGGACCACGACGATCACGCTGCCGATGACAGCGGCCGATGTGGCACCCGCCGCGGCCTTTATTTTAGGTACTGAGCGCTGCAGTGCCCGCAGCCCACGCTGGCAAGTGTGCTGCGCTCGGCGTGGCGCAGCCATCAAAGCCGCGAAACGCTCCTCGAAGTTGGCCGCTGCATGATGGGCTGTGGCTGGCGACATCGCGTTGACGAGGCGACGACGCCGGCGACAGGCGGCCAGCACTGCTGCTTGG
>JAYULP010000379.1:0-1295 GCA_043763445.1 Polaromonas sp. | reverse complement strand
GGAAACGTGACCGAGTGGCCGAAGGTGCTCCCCTGCTAAGGGAGTATGGGGTGTAGAGCCTCATCGAGAGTTCGAATCTCTCCGTTTCCGCCAAAACAAACGCGCAATCTTCACCGGTTGCGCGTTTTTTTTGTGCTTTATTTTTAATAAAAAGTAGCTAAGGCCGTTGTATTTACTGTCTGTAGTGCTATTAAATTAGGAACCTTTGCGGCTCAGCGCATTGACGCGCTCCATCGGCTGTCCCAGTCGGCTTGGCCGCTTTTGCTTCCAGCTTTGTCAAGGTCGCGGCGCTCGCGCTTGGTCGGGCGGCCATGGCCTTGGCTGCTGGCTGGCTCTGGCTCTAAGTGCCGCTGTTGCGCCATCATGGTTTTTGCTGCCACGCTTTCGGCAGTTTCTTCGTACAGCAACCGGGCCAGCGGTGCGCCGTTGCGCTGGCTGCTGATGCCGCGCACCACCAAGCAGGTCACAGTTTGGCCTTGACGCAGCTGCACCTCGTCGCCTACCTTGACTTCGCGGGCCGGTTTGGCTGCAGTGTCGTTGATGCGCACGCGGCCCTTGTCCAACTCGTCAGCGGCAAGCGATCTGGTTTTATAAAAGCGGGCAGCCCAAAGCCATTTGTCGATACGTAGTTTTTCCATTGATCACCCTTTGTGGTTTGCTGCAGTGTGCAGCGGCCGTGTGCACCACACACCGGCGTTTTACTTCGCTGCACCCAGCGCGAGCGCTGCCGCGTGTGATGCGTTCAGCTCCGCCATGTGCACTTTACCGGTAGGCCAGCCCGCTAGGTGCTGAAGGCTGAAGTCAGCCAGCGCGGACAGCCATTCGGGGCTGTCGTTGAGGCAGGCGATGTAGCTGAAGTGTTGGCCGCCAGCGTGCAAAAACGCCTCTCGCGCTTCCATGCTGATTTCCTCTAGCGTCTCAAGGCAGTCGCCGGTAAAGCCGGGGCACATCAGGTCAACACTTTTTAGCCCTTCACCGGCCATTTTTACCAGCGTGGGCTCGGTGTAGGGCTCAAGCCATTTTGCGCGGCCAAACCGGGACTGAAACGTGACCATGTAGCGGTTTTTAGCCAAGCCCAGCTGCTCGGCAACAAGGCGTGCCGTTTTGTGACATTCGCAGTGGTAGGGGTCACCCAACATCAGCGTGCGCTGCGGCACGCCATGAAAGCTCATCACCAGTTTGTCAGCCTGGCCGTTTTTCAGCCAATGGGCTCGCACGCTGGCCGCCAGCGCGAGGATGTAGCCTGGCGCATCGTGGTAGTGGTTGACAAACCGGAACTCAGGAATCCGCCGGGT
>JAYULP010000378.1:0-18980 GCA_043763445.1 Polaromonas sp. | reverse complement strand
TGTTACGCACATCGGTGCTCAGCGGTGAGATTTCACTGACGGCGCCTATAGCGGTAGTTTTCCCCGCGCCAGTAACGCCGGTAAACAAGATTTTGTATTCGTTTGATATTGCGGTGTTGAAAGACACTAGAGCCCCAGACGATGTCGGATTCTTGAAAGCAGGCTCTTTGACGCGGTTTTGGGCTGCTCCGGTGCGCCGAATGGATGGGTAGCTGACGTTACCGTGCGCGGCGAGACGTTTGCGGGCGGCGTTTGAGCGCCGTCTGTCAACAAATTCGCCCGCCGCAGGTCATCGACAAACGCAATGCACTGCGCTGGCTGTTGATTTGTTTTTTTTGCCAGCTCAGCCAGCGTCAAGGCCCTGCTAACAAGTAGTGTGGCCATTCGCAAACGTGCTGGCGAGCCCAACAACGCCGCTTTGGGCCAACCAATGAGCTTGAACGGTTGCCCGCTTGTGATGAATAGCAACCCGGCTGCATTAGCGGCGCTAGCCGCAGCGGCCGCTGCCGCGCTGCGGGTAGCCTCAATCAGCGAGCCTAGCCGATTGAGCTCGGCCTCAAGGACATTGGCGTGAAGCGGAAACGTCAAATAACCACGCTCATTGCGCTCGACCACGCCAACCGTGAGCACGGCTTGAAAAAGCGGTCCGGGCGCAGGGGTAAGCCTGGCTGCCACCGGCTCCGAAAGAACCCGTAAGTCCAGTTGCTCTGCACTGCGCTCTGGCGTGTAAAACCAGCCGTGGTGGGTGCAATGGCCCAGCAGTCGTACCAATGACTTGAACAACAGCTCTTCGCGTGGTGCGAGTCCTTCTACGCTAAAACTGAAATTAGAGCGCGAAACTACAGTGGCCGCAGGCGGCGCAAAAACACTCATTGCCTGCGGCTAACCGCATGGCCAGCTTGTAAGTGCTGAATGCCAATGAAGTGCGTCACAGCGCCCTCGGTGTCTTTGATCGGTGAGATGAACAATTCGTTGATAAAAACCGACCCGTCTTTACGGTAGTTACGCAACCGGGCGTAACCGTTGACTTTATTTTTAATCGCGGCGCGAATGTCTGCCAGCGCCGACTGGTCACTCGCAGGCCCTTGCAAAAACCGGCAGTTGCGGCCGACAACTTCAGCGGCTCGGTAGCCGGACATTTCTTCAAACTTTGAGTTGACATACACAATTGGCATATCGGGCAAGCGGGCATCCGAGATCACCACCCCGGCGTTCAGTGCTTGCCATTGCCGCCGATAGCTCTCAGAGTCAACCCGCTGCTGAGCCGCGAGCAGTGCGGTAACGTCGGTGATCGCAAACGACTTGAACATGCCGCATTCGCCAGCGCGCAAGGTCACAGACTTAAGTAGCAACTGCGAGCGCCCGCCCTGCGGCAAGTTACAGGTGACATGGCGTTCGCCGTCAAAACCTGGCGTGGCCAGCCACTGAATCAAATTGTGCTCACCCTCAATGTTCGCGCCAGTCATCAGCTTTTTGAGCGGGTAGTCAAGGACTTTTAGCCCGTCAACATTCAACAGCCGACAGGCTGCCGCGTTGATCATCACGACGCGCGATGTGTCGTCAATCACGCACAAACCAACATCGGCCGCCTCCATCCAAGCCGACAGCAAAGCGTGCTCAAGCCGATCATTGGGGCGGGGGTGTTGGGGAGAAGGTTGAACGAGCATTTTTTAGAACTTTTGTGTAGAACATTGCCCGGCAAAACAGCTTTGTAATCTTTACAAAGCAACTTTAATGACAAAAACACTAAAGTTCATCGGTAGTGCCAATGTTTACTTTAAATATTTTTTAAAGTTGTATTTCCGTGAATAAAACACGGTGGCAATCGAAGCGACGACAGCAGCAGCGCCGATATCGGCTAACTCAAGCATCGTGCGTTTTGGCGGGCATGTCGGCAAGGCAAACCAGTGCCGACTGGCAGCGCAGCTCAAGCGCTAGGTCAAGTTGCGCCGCTCGGCGTTTGGCAGTCGACACACAATTTTTCCCTTGCTTTTACTGCTGCTTTTGTTGTTAGCAAGTTGCTGGCCCTATTTTACAAAGCATTTTGCAGCTCTTGGTAGCGCGGACTTAGACCGGCTACAGCGACACCCTTGCGGCTAGCAGCGTTGTGATTGATCGCGGAAGCTATGTTTTTGCCCGGCGCCCTTGGCGTGGCTACCGCCGCGTTGTGGGCTACTGCCGTCAACTCCGCTGTGCGAGCGGAGAAAAATATTTTTCACCCGCTTTGTGTCTGGCAGAGAAGTTTGCGCTGGCAGGTCAACTGGCGGCAAGCGTGCGTCGCCCGCAGCTGCGCGCCGTGATGCGGGTTAAAAAGGCTTACGTTTGCCGCGTGACCTGGCGGGCAACGGGAGGCATGTTAAGCAGCTGATCAGCGCACGACGCTAAGAAAAGCAAGCGCGGCGTCGCGCAGCTCTTGGGCTTGGTGTGGGTCGCGGCCAGCACTGGCGTCGGCGCTTTCAAACAACTGATGTGCTAGGCTGTCGTCGCTCAACGCAACTGAGCTGCCCTGTGGTGAGCTCAAAGAGCGGATGAATGCACGAGAGAGAAAAACATTGAGCATGATGATCCGCCGAACAGACGGCCAAAAGTTGGTATGCCTAGAGTTTAAGGGTATTCCCTAGGTTTGCAAGTGGCTGGTGGCCGGCGGCTTGATGCAGAAATGGCATAGCCTGTTCTAAAACTTTGAATACTGTGGTGGCGGTGACAATAAACGGGATGAACATTCAGCTTTTGTCCGACCTGCACCTGGAGTCCAACCCGCATTTTGTAGCCCGCCCGGCCCCTGGCGCTGACCTGCTGGTACTTGCCGGCGACATAGGCTCTTATCAGAGCGGCTCGCAGCTGGCGCAGCTCGGTATTGCAGACTTTGGCTTGGCGGCGTTCTCGCCGCTGCCAGTCGAGCAGGGCGGCGCTGGCTGGCCAGTGCCGGTAGTGTTTGTGCCCGGCAACCATGAGTACGACGGCTTGGACTTTGACCAAGCGCAGGCCCAGCTCAAGGCCAGCTGCGCGCGGTTGGGGCTGATCTGGCTGGAGCGGCAGTCGGTTGTGTTGGGCGGGGCTCGCTTCGTCGGCTGCACCTTGTGGACAGACTTTGATGCGCTGACAGCCCGGCAGGCGCTCGCTGGTGAGGTCACGTTGGGTATGCAACTCAAAGCGCGTGAAAAAGCGTTTCGCGCGGCTAATTTTTATCTTCACAAAAACCACGCCTTTCGCCATGGGCAGCCGATGTTGGCGCAAGCCATGCGCGACGAGGCTCTGGCCAGTCAGGCCTGGCTGCGGCGGGCACTGGCCTGCCCATTTGACGGGCCGACGGTAGTGGTCACCCACTTTGCACCCAGCTTGGACAGTGCCGACCCCCGGTACGGTTTGAGTCCCGGCACCGCTGGGTTTTGCAACGCACTCGATGAGCTGTTCGGGCAAGCCCAGCTGTGGCTGCACGGCCATCTGCACTGCCCGAATGACTACTTGCGCGCTGGCTGCCGGGTGGTAGCCAATCCGCTGGGGTACCAGCGCAAGGGCGAGCAAGCCGCATTCAAGCCAGCCGCGTGCATTGCTGTGCCGTGCCGGCCAGCAGGCTCGGTGAGTCCTGTCGATGCAGCCGCTTTGTTAGCTATTGATTAGCTAGCAAACAAAGATTTAAATACAAGGGCTATCGACTGTTTAAGCCGTCAAAACAAGTACGCAGCACCAGCTGGACGATGTCCTCGTCGCTGTACTGCCCCGCGAGTTTGAGAAACTCGGGTACCGGGTCGCAGGCCCGCGCATACAGCGTGAACAACACCAGCATGGGCGGCAGGCCCGGGCTCAAACTGCCTTGCGCTTGGGCTTGTTCGATCCAGCCGCCGATCTGATCGCTGACCCGCGTTAGCGCGCTCAGGTAGTCGTTGCTGGCCAGCAAAGCCGCACGCAGCGTGGAGTTTTCACTTGGCAAATTAGGCATGCGGCCAGCCAAGCGGGCCAGCATCATCCAGCGCACCACGGCTTTGAGTTGGTCTAACGGTGCCGCACTGGCTGGCAGCGTTGCTAAAAATGTTTCCGCTTGGCCCAGCACCCGCACCATGCCCGCCGCTGCAAGCTGTTCTTTGCTTGAAAAGTGTTTGTACAAGCTGGCTTTGGCGATACCGACATTGGCCGCGACTTGGTCCATGGTCATCAGGTCAAAGCCTTTTTCGGCCAGCAAGCGGTTGGCCGCCTCCACAATCGCGTCCTCCCGGGCATAGAGCATTTGGGTTTTAAATGAGACGGGTGCCGCTTGGCGCGGCGTTGCAAGGGCTTGGAGCATGGTGTGCAGTGTAGTGAGCTTGTGGCCTGCGGCAATCGGCATGGTTTTTCTGCAGCTACAGCGTTTGTTCTACAGGCAGAGCGTCTACAACCAGACTGACGCGTTTTTGCCGTTACGCCCAGATGGTTTGCCCCAAGGCAGCACCGACTCGGGCGGCCCATTGGGTTGCTTTTGTAGCCCCATCCGACTTGCCGCACCACTGCGAGCACTCCGCCGAGGTTGTTCAGACCAGCCCTAGCGCTGCGCCTGCTCTAGCAGTGCGGCAAGTTTGCGCAGGTGGTCTGACGCATTGCCGCCGTACGAGCTCACAAGCTCCCCATAAGACGGCAGCTCGGCTCGCAGTTGGGCCAAGCTGGTGATTTGCTCCAGCATCACCGCTACCGGCAAACCTTCCATGCCGGCGGCTTGCGACAAGTACGCTTGCATCTCGTTGAGCAAGTCACGCAGCTGTGGCCGGTCTGTGCGGGCGACAAGCGCTGGGGCTGACGTTGGCGGCGCTGGTGGGTGCGCCGCCGCTGGGCGCGCAGCAGGCGCATACGCGCTCACCTGGCTCGCGGTTGTTGGGTCACCAAACGGGGCAGTTTGCTGGGCCAGGGCTTGTAGCTGTGCCTCAAACAGGTCCAGCGCTGTGGATGGGGCGCTGCCTGCCGGCAGCGTAGCCGGCGCCGTGCGGCGCAGGGTTTGGGCCAACTCCATCAGCTCGCGCTCGGTGAGCGTTGCTGCTGCTGTTGGGGCGGTGTCCGGCGCCGAGGCACTGCCTTTTCGGCTGGCAAACCCCATGGTCTCGAGCTGGGCAAACTTTTCAGACAACGGCGCGAGCGCTGTTAAAAACGACACGTATTGCGACACCGGCGAGCGGCCGTCAATGGCCAGCAGCAAGGTGCGCAGCTGGCGCGGCACCGCGTCGCCACTGACTTTGATGGCTGCCGCGCCAGCAGGTGTGCGCTCAAACACCACGGTTGCTAAATATTCCATGCGCTGCAGTAGCTCGTTTCTGGGACGGTTAAAACGCTTACTTTTTCAGGAAGCGCGCAAAAATGCCGGTGTCCACCGCTGTAGCGGCAGCCGCGGCAGCTGGCGCTGGGTTGGGCGTGGTCATGGCAATGGTGGTGTTGGCCAACTCCATCAACATTTTCTCCGTCGCCTCGGCCTTCATGCCGTAGGGGTTGAAGGTGCTTTGCTGGGAATACTTCAAAAACAAGGCGCGGTTATCGGCGTTAGGTGCAGCAAAACCCATAGACCAGTTGGACCAATGGCGCTCTTCAATTTCTTTGTAACCCAGCAGCGTTACGGTGTGGTGGCGTGGGTCGCGCATTAGCCGGGCATACAGGTCGTTGACTTGCTCGCGCGCGCCTTCGAGTGCTTGCAGAAAAATCTTGCTGTTGAAAGCCAACATACCCGTCAGGTCGCGGCGGTGGTTGTTGGTTTGTGCTTGCAGCAAAATGCGCTTGAACTCGTTGAGGTCAACGCCGTCTTGGGCAGTGCTGGCGTAAATAAGGCGGATCAGCATGGCGGGGGTCTTTCAAAGTAACAACGAAGGCGATAGAAAAAACAAGGGCGCTAGGCGGCGGGTAGTAGCCAGTAGTAGTGAGCGGTAGCCGGTAATAGCCGTCAGCAGCAGTCTATTGGCTGGCCAGCAGGGTGCGCAACTCGGCCATGTGGCGGCGTGCGCTCTCGCCTGCTGTGGCAATCATGGCTTGGTAGCCTTTAAGACTGGCGATGACTTGTTCTACCGAGCTCAGGCCTTCGAGCGTCAAGACGATTTCCAGCGAGTCCGCGGGCAGGTAGGTGGTGACAAAGTCGCTCATCAAGCTGATGGCGCCGCGCAGCTGGTATTGAGCGCTGCTGGGAGCTGCGCCCACGCGAGCCGCAGACAACGGTCTTGCCGGCGGCATGCTGAGCGGATTGGACTGAAAACGCGCCCAAGACGACACCTCATCTGACGGTGTGGCCGAGTTGCGAATACCCGCCGATGCGAATGCACTGTCGATGGCGCTGGGCGCCAGCAAGGGCGAGTCCTGCTGCAGCGTCGCTTGTGTGTTGGTGTGTTGCCACGGCGTGTTGGGATGGGTGTCAGGGCCGGTGTCCTCGGTGCCCATGCGGGCGATGTAGCCCTGCTGCTCCAAGGACTCAAGCAAAGCCGCTACGTCTCCAAACGAAGACAGGCTGTTGACATAGGTGTCGCGCCAGGTTTTACCGTCAACTGCAATTAACAGCGTGCGCAGCTTGCGCGGCAGCGGCGAGCGCGGGTCCAGCGCGACAGCATTGCCCGCATCTGTTCGTTTGTACAAAATCATCCGGAAGACTTTCTGATGTGTGAACAGAGCGCGTTTTTCCGCACCTTGATTCTTTCAGTCATGTTGGGTGTCATTTAAGTGTAGGTTGTGTGTCGGTTTGTTCAAACACCTTCTTTTAAGCTCAGGCGCTGGCGCACACGGCACGGCAGAGTGCGCCTGCAACCGGGGGTGAAAAAACGACACCCGTTAGCTGGGGCTGCGCGGGCGCCAGCGCCGCCGCGGTATGGTGGTGTGTTGGGGCAACAAGTTGCCGGCCGAGCCGGGCCTCGTGGGGGCGGCTACAGACTCATCAACACCGCCGCTTTGCGCCCTGGCGGCAAGGCGCTGCTGGCGTGCGGGCCGAACCTGCGCCGAGTGTGCAGCTGTAATTTTGATGTTCCGCTGGGCCCTGATCGGGTACACGCCAGCCGGAGTGCGAGGCTCAACGCTGGGCCTTGCACTCCGGGGCAGACTCAGGGCGCGAGCGCCGGTAAGACCCTGGCTGAGCTCATCAGCGGCGAGCAGCTGGCCGGGGTGCGTCGCTCTCACGGCCGCTGTCTTGCCCGGCGGCTGCTTGCGGCGAGCAGCTGCACTTTGGCCCGGCCCTGGCCTTGAAACCCGAGCGCACCACAGCGCCGAGCAACGGGGTCGAAAAAAGCCACCGCAGCGATAAAGTAGGGGCTATTTTTTCATTCTTCAGATGTCGCCTATATCTTTAAAGCGTCGGTTCTTGCTTGCGCCGCTGGCTTTGCTGTCCGGCCGTGCGGCGGCGCAAGCCAAACCGACCTTCCTGGTCGCGGCTGCGGCCAATATGCAAACCGTGTTGGCTGTGCTGGCGGCGCTGTTTGAAAAGCACAGCACTGCAAAGGTGGTGCTAACACTGGGCTCATCAGCGAGTTTAGCGCGCCAAATTCAGCAGGGCTTGCCAGCCGAGCTGTTTTTGTCAGCCGATGAAGACTTTGCGCTGCGACTGGCCGACGCTGGGTTGACGCTGAACCGGGGCGTCATCTACGCTACTGGCCGCCTTGTTTTGGCGGCGCCTAAAGGCGCTGGGGTAACGCTGGACGCACAGCTGACGGGTCTGAAACAGGCGCTGAGGCACACGCCAGAGCGTGTGCAAAAGTTCGCTATCGCCAACCCGGTGCTGGCCCCGTATGGCAAAGCCGCCCGTCAGGCGTTGCAGCAGCAGGGCATTTGGCCGCTGTTGCAACCCAGACTGGTCGTGGGCGAAGACATAGCCCAAACCACCCAGTACATCAGCTCGGGTGCGGTTTGTGCCGGCATCACTGCGCTGGCGTTGGTGCTTGAGCCGGCCGTGGCTGCCCAGCTTCGTTACGTCCCAGTGGCTTCTCAGTTGTACGCCCCGATTGACCAGCGCATGGTGCTGCTCAAAACGGCCAGCCCTGCAGCGGGTGCATTCTATGAGTTTTTGCAGTCGCCAGCGGCCAGTTTGGTGCTCAAGCGCTACGGCTTCTCGTAGGCCGCTACTGTCGGGCCACAATCGCTGGCATGGATTGGCAAGCTGCTCGTATTTCATTGGCCCTAGCGCTCAGCACTGCGCTGCTGTTGCTGCCGTTGAGCGTCTGGCTGGGCCGTTGGCTGGCAACCACCGGCTGGCGTGCTCGCCCAGCGGCCGAGGCACTGGTGATGCTGCCGTTGCTGTTGCCGCCCACGGTGATCGGGTTTTACCTGTTGACCACGCTGGGCCGGGGCTCGCCCTTGGGCGCGTGGCTAGCGCAAACCCTCGGGCTGCAACTGGTGTTCAGCTTTGAGGGCCTGCTGCTGGCCAGCGCGTTGGTTAACCTGCCTTTTATGGTGCAGCCAGTGCAACGCGCGTTTGCCGCCATTCCCCACAGCCTGCGTGAAGCCGCCTGGGTTTGCGGGCTAAGCCCCTGGCGCGTATTTTGGAAAATTGAGCTGCCCCTAGCCTGGCCCGGCCTGCTGGCGGGCGTTGCCCTGACGATGGCGCACACGCTGGGCGAGTTCGGCGTGGTGCTGATGGTAGGCGGCGGCATTGCCGGGCAAACCAAAACGCTGTCCATTGCTATTTACGAGCGGGTTCAGGCTTTTGACATGGCCGGCGCACACCTCATGGCGCTGGCGCTGGTGGGCGTGTCGCTAGCCGCCCTAGCGCTGGTGCTGGGCACTGCCAAAACCAAGCCGCTACAAAATCAATAGCTACTCAGGCAATTAATACGACGGCTACGATCAATTAATGCTTGAAGTTCAGCTCCTAAACACCCAGCCGATGCGTTTGAGCGTGGCTTTTGACTGCGCCAACGGCGAGCTGCTGGCGCTGGTGGGGCCCTCGGGCAGTGGCAAAACCAGTGTGTTGCGCGCCATTGCCGGCCTGCTGAAATCGCCTGACTTGCGCGGTCGCGTGGCCGTGGGTAGCCACGCCGGTGACGTGTGGTTTGACTCCGCCCAGCGCATTGCGCGCCCGCCGCAGCAGCGCCGCGTCGGCTTGGTGTTTCAGCACTATGCGTTGTTTCCGCACCTCAGCGCACTTGAAAACATAGCGCTTGCAGCGAATAAAACCGCAGCGCCAGCTCAGTTTGACGCCCTGCTTGAGCGCCTGGGCCTGTTGGGCTTGCAGCACCGACTCCCCGCACAGCTCTCAGGCGGGCAGCAGCAGCGGGTAGCGTTAGCCCGGGCGCTGGCGCGGCAGCCGCAGGTGCTGCTGCTGGACGAGCCTTTTTCAGCCGTGGATGCGCCCACACGCCAAGCGCTGTACCGCGAACTCGCCAGCCTGCGCCAAAGTGTGTCAATGCCGATGGTGCTGGTCACGCATGACCTCAGTGAAGCCCGCCGCCTAGCCGATCGGGTGGTGATTTTGGACGCCGGCGAGGCGCTGCAAATAGGCACACCCGACAAGGTGTTTGCCAGCCCACGCAATGCCCGGGTAGCCGAACTGGTGGGCATTCAAAACCATTTTCAAGGCCAGTTCTTTACCCACAAAGCCTGCGACGCAGCCGGCCATGGTCAACTGGTGTGGCCAAGCCCCGGTGCTGCCGCACGGGTGGTGTTCAGCGTGGTGGACAAAGGCCGCATTGACGACGGCGCGCAGGTGTCGTGGGTTGTGGCCGGCGAACTACTGGACTTGGTAGCCGCTAGCGCACCAATGCGCCGCAACACGCTGCGCTGCACACTGCAAGAGGTGCTGGCACTGGGCGAGACCAGCTGGTGCTCGCTGGTGCCCCAAACGCTGCCAGATCAGCGCTTGGGGCTGAACTTGTCCAGCGCCATGCTGCGGCAGTTGGCACTTGTTGCCGGTAGTGAGGTTCAGCTGCACATCCCGACGCAAGCCATTCACATCATGCCGGTGCGGCCATGAAAAAAAGTCCGCATGCAGCCCAGTTGCCTGCAGCGCACTACCAGCTCAGGCCAAAAACACCGCAATAAAGGCCAGCAACAACATCAGCACCCCACCGACGATAGGCAAAATAATCGGCGCAGCGAAAGCAACCGACTCGACCAAGTCCGGCTCTTGTTGAACGGCGGGGTTAGTGGGGGGCTGTGGTGCAGACATAAGAGACTCCTGAAAAATGGCTAACAGATAGTTTATCTGCCGCAGCGCTGGGCTTAGTGACCCTCACCAAGTACACCGACGACATCAACCATGCTGTTGAGCCGGCCCGGTGAAGTGAAAAATCATCTCTTCTATCCGCCCTGAGCGGCTCGAAAAGCTTGTGGGCGCCGGCCAGGCTTGGACAAGCTCAGCCCGAACGGGGTTTTAACGGCGGGACTGACAAACCATTCGCGGCGAAGTCCACACCTCAGTGGCCCGCATCAATAATCGAGCCGGTCACACTGGTCACACCCATCACACCCATCACACCCATCACGGCCTTTTCAAATGCAACAACTTTTATCGCTACAAGCTGGCAGCGCTCAGCGCGTGAAAATTAGCGGGCGCAGTGTATTGACGGCGGGGGCCAAACAGCTAGTGCTAGGCGATGTACCCGTGCTGCCCTTGGGGCTCATGGGCGACGAGCAGGCCGACCTGTCGGTCCACGGCGGGCTTGAAAAAGCGCTCTACGCCTACCCGGCTGAGCATTACGCTTATTGGTCAGCCCAGCGTCAGCACGCCGGACTTGGGCCAATTGAGCCCCGCTTGCCGCACGGCACATTGGGTGAAAACCTGACCTTGAGCGGCTTGCTCGAAACGCAGGTGTGGGCCGGCGACGTTTTGCAGTTTCCTAATTGCGCTTTGCGGGTTAGTCTGCCGCGAGAGCCTTGCTACAAATTCAATGCGGTGATGGGGTTTTCGCAGGCCTCAAAACTGATGGCACAAACCGGCTACTGCGGGTTTTACCTGCGGGTTGACACCCCCGGCACCCTTGCGGCCGGCCAGCGCTTTGAGTTGCTGCCCGGCCGGCGCAGCACCAGCATTGGCCAGTTGTTTGCTGCCCGGATGTCCAAGCATTTGCGTTAACTCCGCGACACGCTGGGCCGCGCTCAATGCTGCTCGGCTGCATCAAGCCCGGCAGCTGCCAGCGCTGCGAGTACTTGGGCAATACGGTGGCGGCCTCGGGTTTGAATCACCTACTGCAGCGCGATGTTTTGGGCTGACAGCACGGTGAAGGCGCGCTGGTGGTGCAACTTCTTCCATGTTGGCACCCGCGTCGGCCACGGCAGCGGTGACTTTGGCCAGCGAGCCGGGCACGTCGCGCGCACTGACCGCGATGCGGGCCAGCCGGCCGGCACGCACCATGCCGCGCTCGATGCTGGCGGCCAGCAGCAATGGCTCAATGTTGCCGCCGCACAGCACCGAGCCAATTTTTTTGACTTTGAACCGGCCCGGGTAGTTGAGCCGCGCGGCCAGCCCGGCTGCGCCTTCGAGCAGCAGGTTGTCGGCAAGCCGGGCGACGATGGCGCGCGTGACTTCGCCCGGGCTGCCCACCGCGATACCCTCGGCAATGGCGTTACCGCCCTGGGCGCAGCGGACCTACGGGGTCAGTGAAGTCAACAACATGCCGCAGGGCATGGAGCGGCACCACGGCATTTTTATTTGCACCACCAACTCGCTGGGCAGTTTGCACGCTGCGGCGCAGGGGCGTTTTACCTTCAAGATTTTGTTCTTACCGCTAACGGCGGCCCAGCGGGAGCAAATGTTCACCACTCAAGCGCTGGCCGGTGATGCGCGCGAGCTCACCTTTGCGCGTGGCCAGCGTCTGGGCAGCTTGACTCAACTGTGTCCCGGCGACTTTGCCGCCGTCAAGCGCCAAACCAAGATCGTGGACACCAGGTTGACAAGTGATGAGTTTTTGGCGCAACTCGAAGCCGAACACCGCCTCAAGCCCGGCGTGCAGCGAGCGCGCAGCATTGGATTTGTGGGCTGAACGTCTGCGCTTCACATGCTATTTAAAACAGTAGCACAACAGGCATATGAAACGGCGGCTAGAGGCCTGAACCGCTAAAAAGCGGCATCTTTTTAGCGGGTTGATGCCCACCAGCACACCACGCGGTGGCGCGGTGCAGACCTGTTTGCGCGCAGCGCTGGCGACTACAACGCGGTCCAGCACACCTTCAACACCTCAGCGCCATAAGCGTCTAGTTTTTTGCTGCCTATGCCGCTGATGCCTTCGAGGTCCGCCCGCGTGGTGGGCGCTTTCTCGGCAATGGCACGCAGCGTAGCGTCGTGGAAAATCACAAACGCCGGCAGGTTGTGCTGCTGGGCGACCTCGGCTCGCCATGCTTTTAAGCGGACCAGCCGCTCAAGCGCGCCGGCATTGAGTGTTGCCTCGGCCATACCTTTGGCAGAGGTTTTGGTGGGCTTGCCCGATTTGCTGCGGCGCGCATTTTCTTTGCTGCTGGCCGCTGGCTGGCGCAGCAAAACGGTAGCTTGCCCCTTGAGGACTTGGCGCGCGTCGGCCAGCAGGCCAAGCGTGCCATAGGCTTGAGCGTCGGCGTACACCATGTTTTTGGCGATCAGCTGGCGCAGCACGCCGCGCCACTGCGCCTCACCGAGGTCAGCGCCAATGCCAAAGGTGCTGAGTTTGTCGTGCTGGTACTGGGCCACCTTGTCGGTGGTTTTGCCGCGCAAAACGTCCATCAAATGCCCGGCGCCAAAGCTGATGCCGCTGGCCTGCTGCACCCGGTAAATGCAGCTGAGCATTTTGCGCGCCGCCTCAGTCGCGTCCCACACGGCGGGCGGATTCAGGCAGTTGTCGCAATTGCCACAGGCGCTGCTGGGCTCACCAAAGTAATGCAGCAGGCTAACGCGGCGGCAGGTGGTGTCCTCGGCCAAGCTGAGCAGGGCATCGAGCTTGCCGCGCATCACGGCCTTGAACTCTTCGCTGGCCACGTCGCTGGTGTCGATCATGCGGCGCTGGTTCACCACATCTTGCAGGCCGTACACCATCCACGCGTCAGCCGGCAACCCGTCGCGCCCGCCCCGCCCGGTTTCTTGGTAGTAGCCCTCGATGTTTTTGGGCATGTCCAGGTGCGCTACAAAACGCACATCGGGCTTGTCAATACCCATACCGAAAGCGATGGTGGCTACCATCACTACGCCGTCTTCCCGCAAAAACCGGTCTTGCCGCTCTTGGCGCACCTTGCTGTCGAGCCCGGCGTGGTAGGCCAATGCGGTCAGGCCGGACTGGGCCAGCGTGTCGGCAATGTCTTCTACCCGTTTGCGCGACTGGCAGTACACAATGCCGGCCTCGCCCGCGTGCTCGGTGGTGATAAAGCGCAGCAGCTGCCGTGTGGGCTCGGTTTTTTCGACAATCGTGTAGCGGATATTGGGCCGGTCAAAGCTGCTGACAAAGTGCTGCGCGTCCTCAAGTTTGAGCCGCTCAATCATGTCCTGGCGCGTCAGGTCGTCGGCAGTAGCGGTCAGCGCCATCCGCGGCACGTCAGGAAAAGTTTCGTGCAGCAGGCTCAAACTGCGGTATTCAGGCCGAAAGTCATGACCCCACTGGCTCACGCAGTGCGCCTCGTCAATCGCAAACAGGCTGAGCAAGCCGCGCTCGTGTAGTGAGCCCAACAAGCCTTTCATGCGCGGGGTGTTGATACGCTCCGGCGCGGCGTATAGCAGCGTCAACTCGTTGCGCAGCAGCTGCTTTTCGAGCGCGCTGCTCTCCTCGTAGGTTTGCGTCGAGTTCAAAAACGCCGCGGCTACGCCGGCCTCATGCAGAGCGCCCACTTGGTCGTGCATCAAGGCAATCAGCGGCGAGATCACGACGGTCACGCCGTGCCCGGCGTTTTGCCGCACGATGGCGGGGATTTGATAGCACAGCGACTTTCCGCCGCCCGTGGGCATCAGCACCAAGGCATCGCCACCGGCCACCACATGCTCGACGATGGCCTGCTGCGGGCCACGAAACGCGCTGTAGCCGAAAACCGTGTCAAGTACCTCAAGCGGGTCGACTGAGGACAGGCAGGAATTGGAGTGTGGCGTGTCAGGCGTCAAAGTGCTACTTTTTTCAACATAGAACAAGCAATGGTGGCAAGGGCGGCAGCGGCAAAGGCGGACAACACCCAGTTCAACCGATTGCCTGCAAAGCCCCACCGCGCATTGTCGGGCAAAGCGCGGCAGCGAAGGCACAGCCAGCGCGCGGGGTCAATGCGGCCGGACTAAACTCAAAGCATGAAAACGCCCCGCTACACCCGCGCGCAGCAGCTCCCCGCCCTGCTCGAACAACGTATCTTGATTCTTGACGGCGCCATGGGCACCATGATTCAGCGTTTTAAGCTCAATGAAGCGCAATACCGGGGAGAGCGCTTCAAGCACTTTCACCGCGACATCAAAGGCAACAACGAGTTGTTGAGCCTGACCCGCCCGGATGTGATTCAGGACATTCACGAAGGCTACTTGGCCGCTGGTGCTGACTTAGTCGAGACCAACACCTTTGGCGCCACCACAGTGGCTCAGGCAGACTACGACATGGCCGAGCTGGCCGTGGAGATGAACTATGAGTCCGCTCGCCTTGCACGGGCGGCATGCGACAAATTCAGCACACCGGACAAACCGCGTTTTGTGGTGGGCACGCTTGGCCCTACCCCCAAAACCGCCAGCATTAGCCCGGATGTGAACGATCCCGGCGCGCGCAACACCAGTTTTGAAGAACTGCGCCGCGCCTACTACGAGCAAACCGAGGCATTGGTCAAGGGCGGCAGTGATGTGCTGTTGGTGGAAACCATCTTTGACACCCTGAACGCCAAGGCCGCGCTGTTTGCAATTGACGAGTATTTTGAAGACTCGGGCGAGCGCTTGCCGCTCATCATCAGTGGCACGGTTACTGATGCTTCCGGCCGGATTTTAAGCGGCCAGACGGTCACTGCGTTTTGGCACAGCGTGCGCCATGCCGAGCCGCTGGCCGTGGGGCTGAACTGCGCGCTTGGCGCAGCGCTGATGCGCCCTTACATCCAAGAGCTGGCCAAGGCAGCGCCGGACACCTTCATCAGCTGCTACCCAAACGCCGGCTTGCCCAACCCGATGAGCGACACCGGCTTTGACGAAACCCCGGACGTCACCAGCCGCTTGCTCAAGGAGTTTGCAGCGCAAGGGCTGGTCAACATCGTAGGCGGCTGCTGCGGCACCACGCCGGAGCATATTGGCGCGATCCACGATGCGGTGCTGCCGCTGGCGGCGCGGCGCGTACAAAAAAAGTACTTTTACCGCGACGACCCTCTTGCGGCTTAAAAGCGCAGCGGGCAGTGTTGCTAGCACTTGGGGTGAGCAATGTGGGTGGTGGGTGGTGCGGGTAGCGCAGTAGCGCAGCGCGCCAGCGGCAAGCAAAATCCCAGCGTCAGCGCTTCATGACCTGGTCCAACTCCTGCTGCAGCGCTTTGACAAGCTGGCTGTGCATTTTGAGCTTATCTGTAGTGTCCCGCAGCCGCGCGGCCACACGCAATGACACCGCAAACATCAGTTTGGCCGCCGTGCGCGGATGGTCGTCGGTCAGCGCCTTCATGGCCAGCCGCGACAAGCTGGCGCAGCGCAGGTCAGTGGTGGCAGTACACGATGCCGTGCGCGCCAGCCCATCGACCAAACTAAGCTCACCCATCAAACTGCCCGGGCCTAGCACGGTCACGGTATCCAGCGTGTCGCTGCTCATGGTGATGCTCTCAACGGTGACTTCGCCTTCGAGCAACAGCAACATGTAGGCCGTGTCGGCAACATCGCCTTCTTGAATGAACACTGTGCCGCTTTCAATGCGGCGCGGCTCCATGTAGCCCACAACAATTCGTGCGTCTTCACGCGACAGCTGCATTAGCGCAGTGGGCGCAATCATCAGTTTGGCCGCCAAGTCAGCCATGGCAGAGCCCCGGATAACCGGGCTTTTTTGACGAAAAAATTGTCCGAACATGCGCTTACCGTTGTGATGATTTTTTTGCAGTGACCCCACCGCTGTCACTTTGCATCGTAACCGGGCAAACGCGGCCTGTCGCCGTAAAAAATCAGCTTGGGGTTGCAAAAGTCCCTAAGCACTGGCGCCAAGCCAGCGGCCTCGTGGTGGCCAAGCCGGCGTCAGCCCAAGGCTTTTGTGGGTCAAGCCGCCTGAGTCAGGGCAGGCGCGGTAACATCTACCACTCCCGAGGAGCGTTGCAGCGAACACACAAGTGTCGTCAGGCTCGGGTCCAGTTTGCCTTGTCAGCCAAGGCCACTGCCGCAACTACGCTCACCTTGTACTGAAGGTGATGCGTATGTCTGAACTCGAATTTCCCGTTGTCGTTCCCCCAATGAAGCTCGCCGGTCTAGAGCCAGTCAATATTGGCGCGGGCGCATTGTTTGTCAACATCGGCGAGCGCACCAACGTCACCGGCTCCAAGGCGTTTGCCCGCATGATTTTGAACGGCGAGTACGAGCAGGCGTTGGCGGTGGCGCGTCAGCAGGTAGAAAACGGCGCGCAAATCATCGACATCAACATGGACGAGGCGATGCTGGACAGCCAGGCCGCCATGGTGCGGTTTTTGAACTTGATCGCCAGCGAGCCGGACATCTCCCGCGTGCCCATCATGATCGACAGCTCCAAGTGGAGCGTCATTGAGGCCGGGCTGCGCTGCATTCAAGGCAAAGGCATCGTTAACTCCATCAGCATGAAAGAAGGGGTGGACATCTTCAAGCACCAGGCCAAGCTGCTCAAGCGCTACGGCGCTGCCGCGGTGGTGATGGCGTTTGACGAAAAAGGCCAGGCCGACACCTACCAGCGCAAGGTGGAAATTTGTGAGCGCGCCTACCGCGTGCTGCTCGACGAGGTCGGGTTTGCGCCCGAAGACATTATTTTTGACCCTAATGTTTTTGCCATTGCCACCGGCATTGAAGAGCACAACAACTACGCGGTGGACTTTATTGAGGCCACCCGCTGGATCAAGGCCAACCTGCCCGGCGCCAAGGTCTCCGGCGGCGTGAGCAATGTGTCGTTTAGCTTTCGCGGCAACGACCCGGTGCGTGAAGCCATTCACACCGTGTTTTTGTACCACGCGATTCAAGCCGGCATGGACATGGGCATCGTTAACGCCGGCATGGTGGGGGTGTATGACGACCTCGAACCCACACTGCGCGAGCGAGTCGAAGACGTGGTGCTGAACCGTCGGCCCCTCTACAAAGCGGGCGAGCCTGAAATTAGCCCAAGCGAGCGCCTGATTGAAGTGGCCGAGACCGCCAAAAGCGGCGCCAAAGACGACAGCAAAAAAAACGAATGGCGCGCCCTGCCAGTGCGTGCCCGCCTGTCCCATGCGTTGGTGCATGGCTTTAACGAACACATCGTGCCGGACACGGAAGAGGTTTGGCAGCAACTCAAAGCCGAGGGCGGACGCCCGCTACATGTCATTGAAGGCCCGCTGATGGACGGCATGAATGTGGTCGGCGACCTGTTCGGCCAGGGAAAAATGTTTTTGCCGCAAGTGGTCAAAAGCGCGCGGGTGATGAAGCAAGCGGTAGCCCACTTGCTGCCCTACATCGAGGCTGAAAAACTGCTGCTTGAAGCTGCCGGTGCAGACGTTAAAACCAAGGGCAAGATCATCATCGCTACTGTCAAAGGCGATGTCCACGACATCGGCAAAAACATCGTGACGGTGGTTTTGCAGTGCAACAACTTCGAGGTAGTGAACATGGGCGTGATGGTGCCGTGCCACGAGATTTTGGCGCGTGCCAAGCTCGAAGGCGCAGACATTGTGGGCTTGTCCGGTCTGATCACGCCTAGCCTGGAAGAAATGCAATATGTAGCCGCCGAGATGCAAAAAGACGAGCACTTTCGCAGCCGTAAGATTCCGCTGCTAATTGGCGGCGCTACCTGCTCGCGGGTACACACCGCAGTCAAAATTGCGCCGCACTACGACGGCCCAGTGGTCTATGTGCCCGACGCCTCACGCAGTGTGAGCGTAGCGCAAAGCCTGCTGTCTGACCAGGCGGCCAAGTACATCAGCGAGCTCAACCTGGACTACGACAAGGTTCGGGCGCAACACGCCAACAAAAAACAAACGCCAATGTGGCCGCTGGCCAAGGCCCGCGCCAACGCCACGGCGATGGACTGGACAAACTACACGCCGCCAGTGCCCAAATTCATTGGCCGGCGCTTGTTTAAAAACTTCGATTTGACCGAACTGGCCAAATTCATCGACTGGGCGCCGTTTTTTCAGACCTGGGACTTGGCGGGGCCATTTCCGCAGATTTTGAAAGACGAGGTGGTGGGCACCGAGGCGGTTCGGGTCTACGCCGACGCCAAGCGCATGCTGCACCGGTTAATTGAAGGGCGCTGGTTGACCGCTAACGGGGTAGTCGGCTTGTATCCTGCTAACCGGGTGGGCGACGACATTGAAATTTACACCGACGAGTCGCGCCGCGAGGTCGCCATGACCTGGCGCGGGCTGCGCCAGCAGGCCGAAAAAACCGCAGTTGACGGCGTTATGCGTCCCAGTCGCTGCTTAGCTGACTTTGTTGCCCCTAAAGTACTTACTCCTGAATTGATAGCTGCTCGGGCAATTAACATGACGGCTAGCGGTATAAATGATTCAAAAATAGCGGATTACATCGGTGTTTTTGCTGTCACTGCCGGCATCGGAGCGGAGAAAAAGGAGAAGTATTTTTCCGACGACCATGACGACTACTCCTCCATCATGCTGAAGGCCCTGGCAGACCGCTTGGCCGAAGCCTTTGCCGAGGCAATGCACCAGCGTGTGCGGCAGGACTTGTGGGGCTACGCCCCGGCTGAGTCGCTGAGCCACGACGAGCTGCTGGGGGAAAAGTACCGCGGTATCCGGCCCGCCCCCGGCTACCCCGCGTGCCCTGACCACAGCGCCAAACTGGCTATGTTCGAGCTGCTGGGCGCCAGTGACATCGGCATGCAGCTGACCGAAAGCCTGGCCATGACGCCGGCGGCCAGCGTGAGCGGCTTCATGCTCAGCCATCCTGATGCGGTTTATTTCAATGTCGGCAAAATTGGCGACGACCAGCTGCAAGACCTGGCCAAGCGGCG
>JAYULP010000377.1:0-3382 GCA_043763445.1 Polaromonas sp. | reverse complement strand
TCGCCTACACAAGGTGTCGTTCAGGTCTGATTGATCGGCTTAAATTTTAAGTAACTGCTGCTGGCGCACGTCCATCGTGAGGCGGCAGTGCCGGGCTAGGGGCAAGCCCGAACGGAAAAGCAACTTTTGTAACATTGTGTCGCCATGAGTATTAAAAGCAACATTACACCGAACTTGCCTTCAAAATGGCGCAGTTACAAATCACAAAGTACCCACTCCTTTATGACCCAAGCCCCCACCAACAACCGCGCCGATAAAGTTTTGATTGTTGACGACGACGCCCGGATACGGGACCTGTTGCGCCGCTATTTAGCGCAGGAGGGTTTTGAAGTCATGCTGGCCGAAGACAGCAAGGCCATGAACCGTATTTTGCTGCGCGACACGGTCGATTTGATCGTTTTGGACCTGATGATGCCGGGTGAAGACGGCTTGTCGGTATGCCGCCGGTTGCGCTCAGCTAACGACCGCACCCCCATCATCATGCTGACCGCCAAAGGCGAAGATGTTGACCGCATCGTTGGCCTGGAAGTTGGCGCAGACGACTACCTGTCCAAGCCCTTCAATCCGCGTGAACTGCTGGCTCGCATTCACGCCGTGCTGCGTCGCCGGCCCGTTGCCGAGGTGCCGGGCGCGCCATCGAGCGATCAAGAAGTCGCTGTGTTCGGGCCGTTCTCGTTTGACATGGGTCTGCGCACTCTGCATAAAAACGGCGAAGAGCTGCCGCTAACTACCGGTGAGTTTGCGATGCTCAAAACGCTGGTGCGCCACCCACGCCAGCCGCTGTCGCGGGAAAAGCTGGCCCAGTTAGCGCGTGGCCGGGAGTTCGAGCCGTTTGACCGCAGCTTGGATGTGCAAGTGTCGCGGCTGCGCAAGCTGGTCGAAATGGACGCGGCGGTGCCGCGCTACATCCAGACGGTGTGGGGTGTTGGCTATGTATTTGTGCCGGACGGCACCAACTGAGCTGGTGTTAAGCGCCGGCAGCGATTGAGCCTTAGCATGAACAGCGAGCGGCCTACTCCTGCTGAACAGGCAGCGTGCGCGCCGCCCGAGACGCTTCCTGCCCCGCTCGATTGCCGGCCACCGCGCGGCCTAAATTTATTCTGGCGAACCTTCTTTTTTCTCGCGCTGCTGCTGTTTGGCTCAATCGTGGCTTGGCTGCAGACCTTTCGAGCCATTGAGTCCGAACCGCGCGCCATTCAAAGCGCCCAGCAGCTGGCCTCACTGGTGAACCTTTCAAGGGCGGCCTTGCGGTACTCCGACTCAATTGTTCGGGTCTCGCTGATCAAAACACTGGCCGACGAGGAACAGGTGCGCATCACGCCGCGCGAGCCCCAAGACCAGTTCGAGTTATTTGCCTCCGAAGAGCTGGGCGCTTTAATCACAGCAGAGCTGAAAACCCGTTTAGGCAGCAACACAGTGGTGGCCAGCCGGGTCAACGGGCAGGCGGGTTTGTGGGTCGGCTTTAGCATTGACGGCGACGCCTACTGGCTGCTTACCGACCCTTCGCGGGTGGGGCCGTCGCGCAAAAGCACCTGGCTGGTGTGGCTGGGTATTGCTGCTTTTTTGTCACTGACGGGAGCCGCATTCATTGCGCGGCTGATCAACCAGCCGCTCAAGCAGCTGTCATTTGCGGCAGGCCGCTTGCGTGACGGTAATTTTGCCGAAAGCCGGCTCGATGAAATGGTCGCCACCAGTGAGGTTCGGGAGGTCAACATCGGCTTTAACCGCATGGCCGAGCAACTGTCCAAAATCGAGCAAGACCGCGTCATCATGCTGGCCGGCATTTCCCATGACCTGCGCACCCCGCTGGCGCGCTTGCGGCTGGAAACCGAGCTCAGCGTGAAAGACGCGGACGCGCGCGAGCACATGGCCGCTGATATTGCGCAGCTCGACCGCATTATTGATAAGTTCTTGCACTACGCCCGCGCCGAGCCAGCCCGACTAGAGCCGGTGTCGCTGAACAGCCTGATTGACCAAGCCACCTACGCAGTAGCTGACTACAAGGACATGAAAATCACCGTCAACTTGGAACACAACCTAATGGTGATGGCAGACGAAGTGGACTTGTCACGCGCGATTTCCAACTTGCTGGAAAACGCGCGTCGCTACGGCAAAAGCGCTGGCACGGGCGTAGCGCTGGTCAATATTGCCGGCAAAACACGCGACCAATGGATTTTGTTGCGGGTGCGCGACCATGGCGTCGGCGTGGAGCCGGGCGTGTTGTCCAAGCTGACTAGCCCGTTTTTCAGAGGTGACACGGCACGCACTGCGGCTACCGGTGCGGGCTTGGGCTTGGCTATTGTTGAAAAAACCGTGCACCGCATGGGCGGTGTTTTTCAGCTAACCAACACCAGCACCGGCGGCTTGGCTGCCAACATCAAGCTGCGCAAAGCAAGCTATTGAGCCGGCCCAATAAGGCCGGGAAAATAGTTTTTCCGGCCGCCGTAACGCCTCGAACAAGCTCCCAGCTTGGCTGTTCGCCGCGAGTTAGTCCACAAGGGTTTGAGCCGGGCAGACGGCGCCAAGCGCCGACGTTGCGCCGACACAGCGATGAAGTAGCGCCAACACAGCGCCGACATAACTGGGCGGCAACTCCCTAGGGTTAGTCGCGGTCGGCAGCTTTTTGAGACCGCGCAAGGCGAGAATTTGCCGTTTTTATGCCAAAACAAGCGCTTGCCGTTGTTTTTACTGCCTACTTTGCTATTTATTTAGGAGCAATGTAGGGCGCTGCCACTACCGACTAACAAGCACCACTGCCCGCGCCTCCATGCTCAAGCCTGCGCCGACCGGGCCTAGCTTTTCGGCCGTTTTAGCCTTCACATTGATGCGGTCCACCCCCAAACCCAACGCGCTGGCAATATTGGCCCGCATGGCCTGAATGTACGGGGCCAGCTTGGGGGCCTGAGCGATCACGGTGCTGTCGATGTTGACGATGTGCCAGCCCTCGGCGAGAACTGCGCGTGCCGCCTCAGCGAGCAACACGCTGGAGTCAGCGCCCTCAAACCGGGCGTCGGTGTCGGGGAAATAGCTGCCGATGTCCCCCAGCGCGGCCGCACCCAGCAAGGCGTCGGTAATCGCGTGCAGCAGCAGGTCAGCGTCTGAGTGCCCCAGCAGACCCAGTGGGTGGTCAATGCTCACCCCGCCAATGATGAGCAAACGGCCAGGCACCAGCGCGTGCGTGTCCCAGCCCTCGCCGACCCGAATGGTGCAGTGTGTCATGGTGTGGCTTTGGTCATGGTGGTCATGGCGGTCATGTTGGTGGTGGGCGTCGCCCTCAGGTGGGTCATGGCGTGGCTAGCAGGCGCTGTGTTCCCACGGCCGCGCAGCACCGCCTCGGCCAGCGCAAAATCGTCGGGATAAGTCACTTTAAAATTTTGGGCGC
>JAYULP010000376.1:0-3382 GCA_043763445.1 Polaromonas sp. | reverse complement strand
GAACAGCCGGGTTTTCTTACAAATGCACACGCACCCTTACCTCTCGGAGCGTTACTTTTTTGCTAGGCGGAGCGTTAACTCATCAGGGCGGCGATAGTTGCCCAGCGGCTGCCGCCAGCGCAAGAGCTCTCCTGAAGCCCTACAAAACCTAGCAACCGCGGCAAGCGGTCCTGAAACGATTGAAAGAGGAAACTAGCCAATGAATGCTAACAACACGCCGAACAACCAAACGCCAAGCCAAACGCCTGGTGCCTTGCCCACTGCCTCGGCCAACAGCAAGCCGCTATGGGCAGCTGTGGGTGCGTTGGGCGTGGCTGTGCTGGCCATGGGCGGCACCATGCTCTACCAAGCGCGCGGCCCCGTGTCAGTGGCTGCCACCACCCCGGTGAGCAGTCTCGCGGCCACCCACACTGCACCCGCCGCACTGGTAGCGCAAGCCGGCAGCGATAACCTGATTGAAAAGCCGGTCACGCCAGCGCCCAAGGCCGCTGCAACGCCGACACCCGCTCGCAAAGTTGCCACGCCCGCACCCCAACCCGCACCACTGACGTATTCCCGCGGTGACGGCAGCCCCGCTTCCCCGCAGCAGCAGGTATGCCAGAGCTGCGGCGCGGTGGAGACGGTCACGCCCGTGCAACGCTCGACCAAGTCCGAAGGCCCCGGTGTGGGCGCGGTAGCCGGCGGCGTACTGGGTGCGGTGCTGGGCAACCAGGTGGGCCATGGCGGCGGCCGCGCAGCAGCTACCGTGCTGGGTGCAGTGGGCGGTGGGTTCGCTGGCAACGCGATTGAGGGCAACCTGAAAAAAGTAACTGTCTACCAAGTCGGCGTGCGAATGGAGGACGGCTCCCGCCGAGCGGTCGAAGTCTCGCAAGCTCCCAGCGTGGGCACTCAGGTCACTGTTGAAGGCGGCACTCTGCGTTACCGCTGAACGCTAGCGGGCTCAATGCCCCGCTGGCCTGACTGGCCGCCCGCGCTGCCAGCGGCTGGTCAATTTCTAACGCCTAAGTGCTGTTGTTCCAGCCAAGTCGGCGCGCCGGCCGTTGTCATTAAATGGCAAACGGCAACGGCATCGCGGCGAACGAATTGAGGTACTTACCGTTTGGGGCCAATGAGGTGTGGACTTTGTGCTCGCGCTTAACTGATGTCAAACTACTGCGCGCTGACAAGCGCCGGGCGAGCAGACAAACAGGTTTTTGTGGCCACCGGGCTGCACCCGTAGGCCGCAGTACTGAGTACTCAGTACTCAGCCGGCCGCACGCAGCACCCGTCGGTACTGGATGGCTTCGGCGACATGACTTGCATGCACCGCGCTGGCTGACGCCAAGTCGGCAATCGTGCGAGCGATTTTCAGGGTTCGGTGAATGCCGCGCCCCGACCAGCCTAGGCGGGTGGCAGCAGCATTCAAAAATCGTGCGGCGCTCTCGTCGAGGTGGCATTGGGTATCAATGGCCTGGCCTTGCAGTGCTTGGTTACTGCTGCCCTGGCGGTTAACGGCCCGGGTCCGCGCCTGCTCGGCTCGCGCCCGGATCAGCCCGCTGGCCTCGCCGGGCGGCGCATTGACCAGCTCATTGGCCGCCAACGCGCCAACCTCCACATGCAGGTCAATGCGGTCCAGTAGCGGCCCGCTGAGCTTGCCCTGGTAGCGCGCTACCTGGTCGGGCGTGCAGCGGCAGGCGCGCAGGGTGGAGCCGAGGTAGCCGCAAGGGCACGGGTTCATAGCCGCTACCAGCTGAAAACAAGCCGGAAACTCAGCGCGACTGGCCGCCCGTGAAATGGTGATAGTGCCGCACTCCAGTGGCTCACGCAGCGCCTCCAGCGCCGCACGGGGAAACTCGGGCAGCTCATCGAGAAACAGCACGCCGCGATGCGCCAGCGACACTTCACCCGGTCGGGGCGGCGAGCCACCGCCGACCAGTGCCACTGCGCTGGCCGTGTGGTGCGGCGTACGGGTGGGCCGCAAGGCCCATTGGTCCATCGAAAACCGGCCCACCAGTGACGCGACGGCCGCGCACTCCAGAGCCTCCAATGTGGTCATATCGGGCAGCAAGCCGGCAAAGCGTTGGGCCAGCATGGACTTGCCTGAGCCGGGCGGGCCCATCATCAGTACGCTGTGGCCCCCGGCGGCGGCAATTTCAAGTGCCCGCCGCGCCCCGACCTGTCCCTTGACGTCGGCCATGTCGCGGTACAGCGGGGCAGCCGCACGCGGCAACGGCAACACACGCCGCCAGCCTGAGGGAGTGTCCAGCGCCAGCTCGCCTGGCAAAAATTGCTGCACCACATCAAGTAAATGTTGCGCGCCATAAATTTCAGCCCCCGGCACCAGCGCTGCTTCTTGCGCGCTGCTGTCGGGCAACACCAACTTGGGCGGGGCGCTAGCCGTTGGCACGGCAGCGTTGTTGCCCTGCATTTGGCGCGACAACGCCAAGCTCATGGCCAACGCTCCCCGCACGGCGCGAATGTCACCGCCTAGCGACAGCTCGCCGGCGAACTCATGGCCAGCGAGTTTGTGGGGATCAATTTGCCCGCTTGCCGCCAAAATGCCCAGCGCAATCGGCAAGTCGAAGCGGCCCGAGTCCTTGGGTAAATCGGCCGGTGCAAGGTTCACGGTGATACGTTTGTTTGCCGGAAACTCAAGGCCGGCGTTTTGAATCGCGGAGCGCACCCGCTCGCGGGCCTCCTTGACTTCGGTTTCCGCCAAGCCAACCAATGTAAAGCTGGGCAAACCGTTGGCCAGATGCACCTCAACTGACACGGGGTGGGCTTGCAGCCCTAAAAGGGCGCGACTGTGCACTAAAGATAGGCTCATAAGGAATGCCAGGTTAAACGCACCCTATTACGGTGCTTTTGATTGCTTTGCTTTGTTTGTATTTGGTGCATTTGCGTTGCCGCTGTCGGCGGCGCATGCTCAACCGCGCAAACCAATAAACGCAGACAAGCTATTGCACGCGGACATGGCTACGCTAGCGTTAAAATTTTTGGCACGCTATATGCATACAAAAACATAAGCATTTACCGTGTTCCGCTCAAAAATTATCGTAACAAGTCTGGAAAAGCCAATGAAGTCCGTCTGCCTCGCCAAATCAATCCCACTGGCCTTACTTATTTTGGCCGGCAGCGCCTTGGCGCAAACCGCCGAGCCCACGTCGCCATTGAGCTTTAACGTGTCGCTGACCAGTAACTACAAATTCCGCGGTCAAGACCAAAACACCAGCAAGACCCGGGCTTTCAAGCCGGCCATCAACGCAGGTGTGGACTACGCGTTGGACAGCGGCTTTTACCTGGGCAACTGGAACTCTACGATTGACTGGACCCAGCGCGGTTTGCCATCTGGCGACAACGCCAAGGTCGAAATTGATCTGTACGGCGGCTACAAATTCAAGGT
>JAYULP010000375.1:0-1301 GCA_043763445.1 Polaromonas sp. | reverse complement strand
CGGCTTGACGTCTGATGACCGCGCACCCCCCCCGCTAGCGCCGTTACCCGCCTGCGCTACCCGTTTGTTTGACGCTTGCCACATTGGCGTGGTGTTGCGGGCGGTGCTGTTTACTGAGGCCGCCGCCGCCGTGACCGCCATGTTTGGGCCAAGCACGGCGCTGGACTGGTTGCTGCGCTTTGCGCTGCTCACAGGCGGTGTGCTGCCTGCTACGCTGAGCTGGCTGATTGGCGCTTGCCTGTTGAAAAAGCAGCTCAACCGACTGAGCAGTGCCGGGCAATGGGCTGCGGGCTTGGGTCTGGGGGCACTGGCCGGCTTGTACGGCTGTGCGCTGCTATCGGTGATGGGCTTGCTGCTGCCTGTGCCCTGGCTCGGCAGTGCGTGCGCGGGGGCGCTGCTGGCTGCGATGGTGATGGCTGGGCTGGTGTGGCGCGCGCGCGCGCTGCTGCCGGCGGCCACCACCGCCCGGCTAGCCGAGTTGCAGTCGCGCATCCGGCCACATTTTTTGTTCAATACTCTCAACAGTGCCATTGCCTTGGTCCGGGCCGAGCCGGCCAAGGCCGAGGCGGTGCTAGAAGACTTGGCCGAGTTGTTTCGCAGTGCGCTGGCAGACCCGGCCGAGTCGGTGACGTTGGGCCAAGAAATCATGCTGGCCCAGCGTTACCTGGCCATTGAGCAAATCCGGTTTGGCACACGGCTGCGGCTGCATTGGCAGCTCGACGACAGCGCCGCCAGCGCCCGCTTGCCGCCGCTGCTGCTGCAGCCGCTGGTTGAAAACGCCGTCAAGCACGGGGTCGAGCCCAGTGGGGCCGGTGCCGACGTGCGTATTTCGACCGAGCGGCGCGCCGCCACGGTGGTCATCAAAGTCACCAACACCACGCCCGACGGCCCCGGTCAGCGTGGCAATGGCGTGGCCCTGAGCAATGTGCGCGAGCGTCTGCTGCTGCTGCACGATGTGCAGGCCCGCTTCAGTACGGCGCTTGAGGACGGCGTATTTCAGGCTCGTATGGAGGTGCCACTGTGACGGCTGTGACACCGCAGCCTTGCAGCTCACTGAGCCCAGCGCCGCCCTTGCGCGCGCTGGTGGTAGACGACGAGGACCTGGCGCGGGCCAGGTTGCGCACGCTGCTGGGCGACTGCACCGCGCCGATGGCTGTGGTCGGTGGTGAGGCCGAAAACGCCCAGCAAGCGCTAACCGCGCTGCGCCACGGTCAGTTCGATCTGGTGCTGCTCGACGTGCATATGCCCGGCATGAACGGCGTGGCGCTAGCCCGTGAGATGCAGTCGCTCAGGCAGGTGCC
>JAYULP010000374.1:0-3391 GCA_043763445.1 Polaromonas sp. | reverse complement strand
CCCAATACGGGTCGGTGCCGTCTTCAAACAGCACATACACAAACGAGTCGCCGAAAAAGGAGTAGCCGCGCACGGTCTTGGCGCCGGGCACGGACAGCAGGGTAGTGGTCAGGGGATAAGTCACCTGATTTTCTACAATACGGGGCGCTTGGCCGGCAAAAGGCGTGCGAACAATGACCTGCACGTCAGACAAGTCAGGCAGGGCGTCGAGCGGCGTTTGCGCCACTGCCCACAAGCCCCAAGCCGCCATCATCAGCGTGGCAAGCAGCACCACAAAACGGTTGCCGATTGACCACCGAATCAGCGCGGCGATCACCTCGACGCCCCCAGCGTTGGTGGTGTTGCAGCGGCCGCAGCAGGCGGGGGCGACGCTACAGGGCCAATGCGGGTGATGATGGGCTCGCCGTCTTTGGGCAGTACAAACTCAAACTCCACTTGATCGCCCACCGCCACATTGCGCGGCAAGCCGGCAATGGGCAGCGCAAAGGTCATGGTCATGGCGCCCCAGCCTGCCGCAGGAATCGGCCCATGCGATAGCGTCACACCGTCGCCATGGATAGCGTCCACTTTGCCTTCGCCCAAATGCTTGACTGCGGCGGGCGGCGCGGTCGCCGGGCTGCCATTGAGCCGCGCCTCCACACCTTTGAGGCTGGCCTGCGAGTCAATCAAGAACTGTGAGGACACCACCACCCGCTGGCCCAGGCTCAGGCCTTTTTTGACTTCAGTTTGTCCAGCGTACTCGGCGCCAATCACCACGTTGACCGGCCGGTAGCGCCCGCCTTCTTCGGCCAGCATCACCACGGTGCGCTGTCCGGTGGCAATAATGGCTTCGGTCGGCACCAGCAGCAGCGGCACGCTCGGCGGGCTCATAAACGTCAGGTTGACCAGCATGCCGGGCAACAGCGCACCGCCGGCATTGGTCAGCTCAACACGCGCTTTGAGCGTGCGGGTGCTGAGGCTCACTTCCGGCAGCAAAGCCTCAAGCTGACCGGTAAACACCGCGCCGGCTGCACCGGGGCTGCGCGCTTCGACTCGGCCGCCCCGGCGCAGCAACGCGGCTTGGCTTTGCGGTACCTCGGCCAGTGCCCAGACAGTCGCAATGCCGTTAATACGCGCCAGCGTCATGCCAGCGGTGAAGGTCATGCCTTGCTTGGCGAGCAGCTCGGCGACAACCCCAGAGGACGGCACCGTAAGCGTGGTGCGCGCCTGCACATTGCCAGATGAGGCGACGCGCGCCATTTGGGCCTCGGTCATGCCGAGCAGTTGCATGCGCTGGCGCGCTGCGGCGACCAGAGCGATGTCGCCGGCGGCGGCTTGCTGCACCGCCAAAAACTCTTGCTGCGCCGCTACCCATTCAGGCAAATAGACATCGGCAAAAGTCTGACCTGCCTTGACGGTGTCGAAGCTGGCACGCACATAGAGCCGTTCAATGAAGCCTGCTGCACGCGGCTGTATCACCGACTGGTCTCGCTCGTTCCAGGCGATATTGCCAATCGCCTGCAGCTGCGAGCCGATTACGCCCTGCACGACTTCAGCGGTGCGCAGGCCCAGGTTTTGTTGCACCCGTGGGCTGACGGTGACGCTGCTGCCGTCAGCGCTGCCTCCAGCGCCAGCGCCGCTATTGCCGTACACCGGCACCAGCATCATGTCCATGAAGGGGGACTTGGCTGGCGCGTCGAACCGTTTGCCTGGCACCATGGGGTCTTGGTAGTAAATAATTTTTTCGCCATTGGCCGGGTCTACATCGCCTGCTTTCAGGCCGTCCTGAATATGCCGGCGGGTAGCGGCTTCGCCAGCTGCGATTCGGCTTTGCGGGCTGGCCAGTGCTGGAGCGGTCGCGGCGGCAGTGGCCGCTGGGCTGCCGGGCCGGGCACCTTGCTGCGCGCCGAGGTGGTAGGCGCCATAGCCGCCAGCCGCCGCAGCGGTTGCAGCCAGCATGCTGAGCAGGATTTGCTTGCTTTTCATGTTGCTCACTCGCTTGTCAAGGTGTTCAAGCGCCACTGCACGGCAGCGCGCTTGGCTTGCAGCTCAAGAGCGCGAAGGCGCAGCTCGGTTTGCTGCCTACCCGCGTCAAGCACCGCACTGAGCGTGTCGCGCCCGCTTTGGTAGGCCGCTAGCGTCAAGGCGGTGCGCTGGGCGGCCAGCGGCTGGGCTTGTTGCAGCAGGCGGTCTAGCTTGTGGCTGGCCTCGTCGCGCTCGGCTAGCAGCATGTCCAGCTGTTGCTGGTGTTGTTGCAGCACCTCGGCGCGCTCTCCCGCTAAGCGTTCGAGCTCGTATTGCTTGGCGCGCACCAAGGGCTGCTGGCGCTCGTTGGGCGCGAGCGGCAGCTCAAAGGTGAACTGCACTGATACCAAGTCGCCATATCCTTGGCCGCGTCGACCATAGTTAACCGACCAGAGCCAGTCGCCAATCTTGGCGGCGTTTGCCTCGCGAAGCTCTGCCTGCGCCAAAGCCTGGGCGGACGCGAAGGCTGCAACCTCGGGACTACGTTCTAAGCTGGCATGAAGCGGCACTGCCTCACTGGGTTGCGCTGGCACATCCCCGGCCAGTGCTGTGCGGGCTGCAGGGCCTACCCAGCGCTGCAGTTGCGCCCGGGCTTGCTCAACATCGCGAAGTAACTCGTCGCGTCGGTCAGCCAAAGCCAGTGCGTCGAGGCGGGCTGTCAGCACGGCAGAGGCATTGAATTTACCGGCTGCATACTGAGCAGTCGCGGTAGCTGTTAAGCGGCTGTGCTCGCTTTGAAGGGTGTCGAAAAGCGAGAGGCGCTTTTCAGCATAGAAGCGCGACAGCCACGCCAGACCCGTCTCACGGCGAACCGTCAACGCATCAATGCGTTGCATTGCCCGCTCCTTGTCGGTGCGTGCTAGCGCCGCCTCGCCCCGGGCGGCGCGTTTGGCGCGGTTGGGCACTTCTTGGGTAAACCCAATTTGCCGCATAGTGAAGTTGTCCCGTGTCAAACTGCCTTGGGCCGGGCCGCTGACTGGAAAGTCGGTGATGCCCACCGAAAGTTTGGGGTCGGCAAGCACAGCCGCGCTGGTCTGCAACGCCGCTGTGCCTTGCGTGCTGGCTGCGCGGGCTTGCAATAAAGGCGAGTTCTGTTGGGCGGCAAGTAGGGCGCTCTGAAAATCCAGTGCGGGGCCGGCCTGGCCAATACCAAGGGTGTGCCAGGCGCACAGCACCGCCAGCGCAGCGCACCGGCTGTACGACGAGGGCAGTAAGTAAGGGCGGCGTTGACAGATAACCATGACGCATGTTTCCTTGACGTGACCGGATGGGCGCTATGGCTGTCATTGGCCCAATATGTTGAGAATCCGCAGCAGGCCGGCCTAGGCGCAGGTGCAGACAACCCGCCGGCGCTCCTCCGGCTTTGGCGTTAGGAAATTGGTGGCTT
>JAYULP010000373.1:0-3392 GCA_043763445.1 Polaromonas sp. | reverse complement strand
GCGTGCCGGTGATGGCTTTCATGGTGGTGGTTTTGCCAGCACCGTTGGAGCCAATCAGCGTGACAAGCTCGCCGTCGTGGACCTCAAAGTCCACGCCCTTGACCGCCTGGATGCCGCCATAGGCGACTTTGAGCCCGGATACTTTAAGAAGCGTTGTTGCCATGGTGTGGTTCTTTGCTCTAGTGACCGGTGCCTAAATAGGCGGTGATCACTTTTTCGTTTTTTTGCACGTCAGCTGGAGCTCCTTCCGCAATTTGCTTGCCGTAGTCCAACACGGTGACGCGGTCACACAGGCCCATTACCAGTTTGACGTCGTGCTCAATGAGCAAGATAGTGCGGTTGTCCTTGCGGATTTGGTCGATGAGCTCGCGCAGCTGAACTTTCTCGGTAGCGTTCATGCCGGCAGCGGGCTCGTCCAGCGCAATTAACTGCGGGTCGGTGGCCAGGGCACGCGCAATTTCGAGCCGGCGCTGGTCGCCGTAGCTCAGGGTGCGGGCCTTAAAGTTGGCGTACTTACCGATGCCAACATAGTCCAGCAGCGCATGTGAACGCTTGGCAATGGCCGCCTCTTCAGCCTTGAAGCTCGGCGTGCGGAACACCGCGCCAATCAGCCCTGACTTGGTGCGAATGTGGCGGCCCACCATCACGTTTTCAAGCGCTGTCATGTCAGCGAACAGCCGAATGTTCTGAAACGTGCGGGCAATGCCGGCTTTGGCCACTTCATGCACCGCCGTGGGCTGGTAGGGCTTGCCAGCCAACTCGAAGGCACCGCTGTCGGGCGTGTACAGGCCGGTCAGCACGTTGAAGAATGTGGTTTTTCCGGCACCGTTGGGGCCAATCAGCCCGTAGACCATGCCGCGCTCGATGTGGATGCCCACATCGCTGAGCGCCTGCAAACCGCCAAAGCGTTTTGACACGCCAGTAACTTTAAGAATGGTGTCACTCATGGCCGTTGACCTTACGGATTGATCGATTTGATGGCACTCGGGTCCGCCTCGGAGGCACCGACCGACGGTCGTTTGGACTTGCCGTGTTCGGGCGCGGGCCACAAACCGCGGGGCCGCAGCAGCATGATTGAGATCATCGCCAGGGCAATCAGCAGCTGGCGCAAGATAGCCGAGTCAAGGCGGCCGTCGGTTAATTGTTGCAAAGGCCCGGCCACATGGCGCAGCACTTCGGGCAGGGACGCTAGCAGCAGCGCGCCCAAAATGACACCCGGCAGATGTCCAATGCCGCCTAACACCACCATGGCCACAATCATGACGGACTCCATCAGGCTGAACGACTCGGGCGAGACAAAGCCCTGAAACGCGGCAAACATGGCGCCCGAGACACCACCGAATGTGGCGCCCATGCCAAAGGCCAGCAGTTTGAGGTTGCGGGTGTTGATGCCCATGGCTTTGGCGGCGATTTCATCTTCCCGAATCGCCATCCAGGCGCGGCCGATACGGGAGTCCTGCAGACGGCTGCAAATGAGCACCGAGACCATGACCAGCGCCAAAAACAGGTAGTAGTACATCGACACCGAGGCGACTTCTAAGCCAAAAAACTCGTGGGGTTTACCGAGGTCAAAGCCGAAAAACTTGATGGAGTCAATCTGGTTGATGCCCTTAGGGCCGTTGGTCAAGTTAATTGGGCGGTCCAGGTTGTTCAAAAACACCCGGATGATTTCACCGAACCCCAGCGTGACGATAGCCAAGTAGTCACCCCGCAGCTTGAGCGTGGGCGCGCCAAGCAGCACGCCGAACAGCCCGGCGACCAGCGCAGCTACCGGAATAATGGCCCAAATGGGCAGGTGCAAGCCGTCGGGAAAGGCCGCTGCAATGGCGGGGAAGGCTTCGGCCAAGTGGGGCGAGCCCAGCAAGGCGGACAGGTAGGCACCCACAGCGAAGAAAGCCACATAGCCCAAGTCCAGCAGGCCAGCGTAGCCCACCACAATATTCAGGCCAAGGGCCAGCAGCACATACAGCAGCGCCATGTCCACAATGCGAACCCACGCGTTACCGCCGAGCTGCAACACCAGCGGCAGCACCAGCAGGGCCGCCGCTACTGCCAAAAACGTGATCAGTTTGTTTGGTTTCATGGTGATTTTCCGGTCGGGTTCAAGGCCGCATTAGGCGCGGTCTGCCACGCGTTCACCCAACAAGCCCGAGGGGCGCAGAGTCAGCACGAAAATCAGCACAATAAAGGCAAAAATATCAGAATACTGGCTGCCCAGCACGCCGCCCGTGAGTGGGCCGATGTAGCCCGCACCAATGGACTCGATCAGGCCCAACAAAACACCACCGAGCACCGCCCCGCCCAAGTTGCCAATGCCGCCAAACACGGCTGCCGTGAATGCTTTGAGGCCAGGCAAAAAGCCCATGGTGTGCTGCACCGTGCCGTAGTTGGACGCATACATCACCCCGGCCAGCGCCGCTAGGACCGCGCCGATGATGAAGGTTGCCGAGATCACCGTGTCAGGCCGCACGCCCATCAAAGCGGCGACGCGCGGGTTTTCCGCTGTGGCACGCATGGCCCGGCCCAGCTTGGTGTAGTGCACCAGCCACATCAGCACGGACAACGACACCGCTGTGGCCGCCAAAATAAAAATCTGGGTAACGGTGATCACTGCGCCGCCGACCTGAAAGGGCTCGGGCGGCAGCAGCGTTGGGTAGGGCTTGTAGTTGGGCTTCCAGATAATCATCGCCAGTGTTTGCAGCAGCAGCGACATGCCGATGGCGGTAATCAATGGGGCCAGCTTGGGTGAGTTCCGCAGTGGCCGGTAAGCGACTTTTTCAATCGCAAAATTCAGCGCCGCACATACAACAAAAGCAATCAACAGCGAGACCAGCAAAATCAACCAGCCGGGCGCGCCTGGCATGGCTTCTTGCATCCAGCGGATGATGGTCCAGCTGGTCAAGGCGCCAACCATCAGCACCTCACCGTGGGCAAAATTGATCAAGTTGATGATGCCGTAGACCATGGTGTAGCCCAGCGCAATCAAAGCGTACATGCTGCCAAGCACCAGCCCGTTGATGACCTGCTGCAAGAATATTTCCATAACTTGATTCTCCGAATGGGTTGGAAGTTGCCCACCTGCCCCGGGGGCGAGCGTTGCGTTTGGTGCTGCACGGCTAACAAAAAGCTCGCCGGGAACAACCAGAAAAACGGGTCTCGGTCGGCAAGCGTGTTGCCAAATTGTAGTCAGGCGTTCGGAGCGAGAATCGCGCCAAGCCGCTGGTTTTTCAGGGGTTTACCCTTTTTAATTACTGAACTGCAAAACAAAAGCGGGATGCATTGCCCAGATTGTTTTCCGGTTAGTTTTTCGATTGGTTTTTCTGCTGGTTTTTGCGCTTTAACGCGTTTAACTTATCGGCGATTTTGATCTCCAGACCCCGATTGACCGGCTG
>JAYULP010000372.1:0-1305 GCA_043763445.1 Polaromonas sp. | reverse complement strand
TGGTGCTGGCAGTGGTGTTTATCTACATGATTTTGGCCAGCCAGTTTCGGAGTTTTTTGCAGCCGCTGGCGCTGATGACGTCACTTCCGCTGACGCTGATTGGCGTGGTGCTGGCGCTGCTGGCGTTCAACTCAACGCTGTCCATGTTTTCCATTATTGGCGTGGTAATGCTCATGGGGCTGGTGACTAAAAATGCGATTTTGCTGGTCGACTTTGCCATTCGCATGCGCGTGCCCACAACCGACGCACAAGGCCGTAGCGTGCCGGGCATGGCCCGCAGCGACGCGCTGCTGGAAGCGGCCAGAGTCAGGCTGCGCCCAATTTTGATGACCACACTGGCAATGATTTTCGGCATGGTGCCGCTAGCCTTTGCTTTAACCGAGGGCTCGGAGCAGCGTGCGCCGATGGGCCAAGCAGTGATTGGCGGCGTCATCACCTCGTCGCTGCTAACGCTGGTGGTAGTGCCAGTGGCCTACTGCTACTTAGACGACCTGGCCCAGTGGCTAAAGCGCAAATTCTCGTCGGGCCGCACCGCGCCAACGGCACCACAGGCGCATGGGCCGGCCGACTAAAATTGAGCATCGCCGCCCAACAGCGCCTGACTCCGACCTACTGTTTTTGAAATTGCTCACACGCTATGAACTACGAACAAGCCCGATTCAACATGATTGAGCAGCAAATCCGCCCCTGGGAAGTGCTGGACAGCGAGATTTTGTCCTTGCTGGCCATCATCAAGCGGGAAGATTTTGTGCCGTTGCCGCTGCGCGCACTGGCCTTTGTTGATATGGAAATTCCGCTGACGGACAACCTGGCCGCTCACCCCGACCGCTGCATGCTGTCGCCCAAGGTAGAAGCGCGCCTGCTGCAAGACCTAGCGGTGCAAAAGCACGACAAGGTGCTAGAAATTGGCACCGGCTCCGGCTACATGGCGGCCTTGCTGGGCCACCGCGGCCAGCAGGTGGTGTCGCTGGAAATTGACCCCATGCTAGCCGCCAGCGCCCGCGTCAACCTGCAACGCGCTGGCGTGTCGAACGCTGAAGTTGTAGTGGCCGACGGCATGGATGTTTTTGCAAGCAACGCCCCGGCGACCGGACCGATGGCAGGCCTGTTTGACGTGATTGTGCTGAGCGGCTCACTGGCCGTAGTGCCGCAAGGCTTGTTGGCGCGCCTGAAGGTCGGCGGCCGGCTGGGCGCAATTGTCGGCAACGAGCCGATGATGCGGGCCACACTGGTCACGCGGGTGGCGCAGGGCGCCTGGCGCACTACCCAAGCGTGGGACACGGTTGCGCCCCGGCTGCGTAATTT
>JAYULP010000371.1:0-3397 GCA_043763445.1 Polaromonas sp. | reverse complement strand
GTGCAAAGTCAGTGACCACGCGGCACAAAAACCAGGCTAGCCAGACCGATTCGCCACGCCCTTCGTGGCCAACCCGGTTCATGCCGTCATTCCAGTCGCCGGTGCCCATCAGCGGCAAACCGTGGGCGCCGCAGGGCAGGCTGTGCTCTATCGTGCGGGCGCAGTGCTCGTACACGCTGGCGGTTTCGGCGCTGACCTCCGGCGCAAAGTAAGCGTCTTCGGCGCCATCGGCAACGGCCATACCCTCAATGAACGGTACCGCTTCGTCCAGCAGCGCCGTGTCACCTGTTACCTCCACATAGTGGGCGGCGGCGTAAGGCAGCCACAGCAAGTCGTCTGAAAAGTGGGTCCGTACGCCTTCGCCGCCCGGCGCGTGCCACCAGTGCTGCACATCACCTTGGGGGAACTGGCGGGAGGCGTTCAGCACAATTTGCGCCCGCAGCCGGGCCGGCTCCACCACCGCAAAAGCCATGGCGTCCTGCAATTGGTCCCGAAAGCCGAAGGCCCCACCCGCTTGGTAAAAGCCTGCTTTTGACCACAGCCGCGAGCTCAGCGTCTGGTAGAGCAACCAGTGGTTAACGAGCGCGTCAAACCCTGCGTCCGGCGTGCGTACCTGCACCTGCCCGAGGCGCTGCTGCCAGCTGTCCTTGACCCGCGCTAGCGCCTGCAGCGGATCGCTATGGCGGTAGCGCTCGGCCAGCGCTGTCGCCTGAGGCGCACTCTGTGCATGGCCCAACACGAATGCAAACCGCCGCTGCTCACCGGGCTTTAAGGTGAAGGTGGCGGACAAGGCCGCGCAAGGATCCAGTGCCAGGCCCTCCCGCTGGTCCAGCGCAGCCGGCGGTGTCCAGTGGCCAGCGGCATTGAAAAACTCACCGCGGCCGCAGGTCCACTGAAGCGGCTGCGTCAGGTGCTCGCCGGTCAGCGCCAAAAAGGCGGTGTTGCCGCCAAACCCAGCGCGGCCGTCCAGCTGCTGGGCAAATAAGGCGTGCTGCGCTGCGCCGGCACCGCGCCAGCAGCGCAGCGTTTGGCGCTCATGCCGGGCGCTGCCCAGTTGCCATTCGACCATGCCAATAGCGCGCACATGCCGGGCCGGCTGCCCGGTGCTGCCACGGTGCTGCAGCACCACTGACACCAGTTTGACTGCATCGGCCGCATCAACAAAAAAAGTCGTCTCACAGGCCAAGCTGGCGTGCAGGCACTCGAAAACTGTGTAGCCCTGAGCGTGGCGCACGCGGTATGCGGCGCTGGCTGCTGGGCCAGTCGAGCTACCAAAGGCGCGCGGCGTCAGAGGCAGCAGCTCGGTGGTGTCCAGGTCCTGCAGCAAGTAATGCTCGAAGTGCGGATCAGTAACCGCATCGTTGGACCACGGTGTCAGCTGGTGCAAGCGGCTGTTGGTAGCCCAGGTGTAGCCCGCACCCGACTCAGACACCTGACAGCCAAAGTCGGCATTGGCTATCACGTTGACCCAAGGGCGTGGCGTGCTTTGCCCGGGCTGCAACTGAAAACTGAACTCGCCAGTGTCGGCGTCAAAGCAGCCCTCTGGCGTGTCCTCGCTGCTGTGGCGCAGCGCGGCAGTGGGCATGCGAAGTGGCGCTGCGTTGGCTAGCTTGCGCTGGCCAGCCAGCACGCTGGCAGCCGGCCTGCCGGTTGGAGCGTTAAACAGGTTGTCAAGCTGCTGCTCAAGCGGGCGGCCGTCAGCTACCAGCGCTACCCGTGCCAGGGCGGTGAGTGCTGCTTTTTCATCGGCTGTGACCTCATGGTCGCGCAGCAGGTAGAACCCTGCACAGTCGCTGTTCGGAAAACTGTTGGCAGTTTGCCGCTGCGTGCCGTCACGCAAACCCAAAATATCGCGTTGCAGCGGCATCAGGTAGCTGTTGACTTCACTATTCAAAATCACCAAGTCAACCGGCAGGCCGCAAAAACTCCACCATGGCTGGGCGCGCAGCAGCGACTGCACCACGCTCAAACCGCTGCTTGCATGAATGCGCACCAGCACGATGGGCCGCTCACCTGACAGGCCAAAGCGCCAGAGTTGTCGCTGGTTGACGAGGGGCGCATGAACAGTGGCGTGGTTGCGGCCAATTTGCGGCGGCTTGGCGCAGTACATCAATGCGGTGGTCAGGTCTTGCAGTGCGGCGTTTTCATCCGGGGCAACGCCCAGGTCACGCAGCCGGATTTGGGCCAAGGTGGCGGCCATGCGGGTGGCGCGTTTGACATGCATGCGTTGCAGGTACTTGTCAATGCGTGGCACCAATGCGTCAACGCTGTCGGCCGCTGCGGTGGCAAAGGTAAGGCGCGCTTTGCCGCCTGCGGCAATACGAATGCGCAGCCGTAAGCCGCAGGCCGCGTCAAGCTGGTTGTCAGGCCGGCTAGGGTGGACGTCACCCACACCACCACCGGCGGGCGCTGGCGTCTGGCCGTTGGCCGGGCAAGAAGGCGCTCGGTTACGGCCGAGAAAGCTGGCTCGGTCGGCGACATAGTCCACCGAGCGCAAATTGGCATGGGAGTCGGCTAGAAAGTGGGCAATCGCCATCGACGGGTCTGCCTGCAAGCGGGGTTTTCGAGTCAACAGTAAGGCCCGCCATTCGGCGTGCCAGTCGGTGTGTAAAAACAAATTGGAAAACGCCGGATGGGCTTCGTCCGCGCGGGGGTCGGCCAGCACCGGCTCAAAGTACGACACCACCTCAAGCGTGACGTCATGCGCGCTGTGGTTTTGAAACCGGACAATGCGCAGTTCGGTGTCATCTTCCGGGCTAACGAGCACCGTGGTCTGAATTTGCAGCGCTTCGCTGGTGGCATCAAACTCCACCCGGTCGGGTAAAAACGTCGCCTTGTACTGCCAGTCAGGATGCGGTGCAGGGTGCTGGGTCACAGAATGCAGGGCGCGCAGCGGGTGCGACGGTGGCAGCTCGCCGTAGCCGGTCTCGCGCAGATAAATAAAGGTGCCGTAGCTGTCGCGCAGCGCGTCGTCACGCCAGCGTGACACGGCGCGCGGCGCATGCCTGCCGTCACTGCTCCAGCGGCTGACACCGGCGCCGTTGGCACGCAGCGCCACACTGTAGCGGCCATTGGACAGCAGCTGTGTTGGCTGCCATGCCCCGCCGGCTGGCAATACGCTGCGCGATTGGTAGGCCGGCTCTTTTGACTCATCGGCTGACGCGGGCAACTCACGCGGGTCAGCTGCATGGATGATTTGGCGCGGTGTACGCTCGTGCAACAGTGCTTCGTGCGACTGCACCATGGCGCTAGCGGCGAACCAGCGGCGAGGGGCATTGCCGCACAGCAAATTGCACAGCGCCACCAAGGACATGCCTTGGTGATGGGCCATGAAATTGGCCACCACGCAATAGTGCGGTGGCGCTTTGCCGCCGCCAACTGTGAGGTGCTGCGGTGC
>JAYULP010000370.1:0-3408 GCA_043763445.1 Polaromonas sp. | reverse complement strand
GCCAGTTTGAGGAATGTGCGCACGAAAGGCCTTCGCAAAAACAAGTTGGAAATGGCGGTTGCCGCGCACAAGCTTTGACCGCTTTGAAGCCGTTAACTGTGAAATGCAAAAAAGTGCAAAAAGACCTGGGTTGCACCAGCCCGCAGGTCACGCGGTTGCTGAATTTTCAAGGCTCAGCTCCGCCCTTGAGCCCGGGTCAGCGTGCTGGGCAGAACGCTCAAACCACTTCCAGCCCAGCACCGGCTGTCATCCGGCCTATGGTGCGGGCGTCAGCAAAGCCGTGCCGAACAAAGCAAGCCAGTACCTCGGCTTCGGCTGCCGCAGCACACGAGACAAGCAAACCGCCGCTGGTTTGGGGGTCACTGAGCAGCGCCTGTTGTGCGGCGGTGATGTTCGCGGGCAGCGTGATTTCAGCGCCAAAAGCCTCCCAATTGCGGCCCGACGCGCCAGTGACTACGCCGGCTTCGGCCAGCGCCATGACGCCCGGCAGCAGCGGAATACGGTGGAGCTCGAGTTGCATTTTCAGCTTAGCGCCGCGTGCTAACTCCAGGCCGTGGCCAGCCAAGCCGAAACCCGTGATGTCTGTCAGCGCATGTACGCCCTGCATTGCAGCCAGATCAATGCCGGGGGTATTGAGCTGGGTAGTTACCGCAATCATTTGCGCGTAGCCCTCTGGCGACAAAATTTCTTGTTTGAGCGCAGCGGACAAAATGCCCACACCCAAGGGCTTACCCAAAACCAGTACATCACCGGCGCGTGCTCCAGAGTTCTTTTTCACGCGCGAAGGATGCACCAGCCCCAGCACCACCAGCCCATAAATTGGCTCAACCGAGTCAATCGTGTGGCCGCCCGCAATCGGAATACCAGCGGCCCGACACATGTCTTGCCCGCCTTTCAAAATGGCGCCAATGGTCTGCAGTGGCAGCACATTGACTGGCATACCCACCAGGCCCAGCGCCATGATGGGCGTGCCGCCCATGGCATAAACGTCACTGATGGCGTTGGTCGCAGCAATGCGCCCAAAGTCATACGGGTCATCCACGATAGGCATGAAAAAGTCAGTGGTGGCAATCAGCGCCTGGTGCTCGTTGAGCAGGTAGACGGCGGCGTCGTCAGCGGTTTCAATGCCTACTAGCAGTTCAGGCGGCAAATTGACGCCCGCTAGGTTGCTGGAGTTCTTCAAAATCTCGGTCAACACACCGGGGGCAATTTTGCAGCCGCAGCCCCCGCCGTGGGACAGGCTGGTGAGCCGGGGATGTGGGCTGGGCTGCGGGGCAACTTGCGTGGTCATTAGAGTCTTTCGGTGTCGATGGGCGGCCGGTGTGCCGTGCGCACCAAGTTTAAGACAAGCTGCTTTTCCAGTGCAGTAGCAAACCTCGGCTCGCGCAGGCAGCACTGCCGCTGCAGCTGCGCTAAAAAAGCCGGCTCTTGCAAACAGCGCGCCACCAGCGCGGCTAGTTGCCCACTGTTACCGAACTCAAAGTAGCCCGCATAGTCGGCGCCCAACATGCCCACATTGCCACTGATACGGGAAGCCAGAACCGGCGTGCCCGAGCGCACAGCCTCCAAAATCACATGCGCGCCGCCCTCCATCTGCGAGCAGTTGACCAGCAACTGCGCCTGCTTGATGCGCTGGCGTGTTGGCGCACGCGCTAGCCCGCCGCGCCAGAAGTAGGCGGCGCAAGCTTGCGCCGTAGCGGCAGCGGCCTCGCCAAGGGCCGGCTCCAGCGCATCGCCGATCTGCTCGAACACCAGCGCCGGGGCGGCTGCTAAGCGGGCGGCGGCCATGAAGGTCAGCGGGTCTTTTTCAGCCCTTAGATGGCCCACCATCACAACGCGAAAAGCGCCATCTGCTGGGCGAGGTGGCGCTGGCTTGAGGGCCGTAGCGGACTGGTAGATCACCTGTGCCTTGGCCCGCCAGGCGGCACTGAGCGCCGCCAATGTGTCTAGCCCGGCGTCTTGCAGCACCACCAGGTGACTGGCCAAGTCGAGCGACAGCCGGGCGGTAGGGTCGCTTTGAATGTCGCGGTACAAATCCGTGCCTGTGAGCATCACCACCAGCGGCTGCTGCGGCAACGCGCGAGCCCATGCTGCAATCGACGGTGCTGAGCGGCGGGCGTGCAGCGCAATCATCAGCGCGGCACCAGTCGCGGGCAATGCTGACGGCTGCGGCCAGTCAGCTAGCAGCGCAATATCACTATGATTCGCTAAAAACTGATGCCACCGGTGTGCGGTGTGCCAGTTGCCGTTGTTGGCTCCGGCCATGGCGGGTGAGACCAACACCACTTTTTTCAGGACAGCGCTTTTGGCCTTCAACTTCGGATCATCCCCAGCGCCCAGCGACCCGGCGGGCGGCAACAGATTGTTGGCCGCTGCTACGCCGACGGCCGACATTGATTCACCGCTGATGCGCAGCGGCGGGCGGGAGGTGTTGTCGCTAGCACTCATGGATGCACGTAATCATACGTTGCAGCTTTTCGGCCAATTCCAGGCAGCGTTGCAAGAAAAAAACTTTACCGTGCCGCAGCTCGCGGTGTTGAATCCCCCGCTGTGGGAGCTGGGCCATATTGCTTGGTTTCAGGAGTGGTGGATTGCGCGCAACATGCAGCGCGCTCTGGGCAGCCGCTGCGCGCCGCTGCACACCCGGCTGGCCTCGATTGAGCCACAAGCTGACTGCTGGTGGCATGCCGCGCAAGTGCCCCATCGCAGCCGCTGGTCGCTTGACTTTCCCAGTGCGGCGGGCTGTCGCGCCTACCTGCTCGACACGCTGGAGAGCACGCTGGAGCTGCTTGACAAGACCGATGGCAGCGACGACGCGCTGTATTTCTACCGGCTGTGCTTGTTTCACGAAGACATGCACAGCGAAGCGATGGTGATGACCGCGCAAACGCTGGGTCTGCCGCTAGACAAGCATTTTCTGAAGGCCTTCACGCCCGCGTCAATGGCGCTGCGTGAGCCGCTGCTGGTGCCGGCCACCCGCTGGCAAATGGGCAGTGGCAGCGCGCCTGACGGCGGCACCGCACAACCCCAGGGCTTTGTGTTTGACAACGAACTTGGCGCCCACTCAACAGACGTACCAGAGTTTGAAATTGACGCGCAAAGCGTGACTTGGGCACAGTTTGTTGAATTTGTGCGCGACGGCGGCTATGACCAGCGGGCATGGTGGAGTGCCGGCGGCTGGCAATGGCTGCAAGCGCAGGGGCGACGCGCGCCACGCCATGTCGAGCAGATCGGCGCTGCCAGCGGCGCGGTGCTGCAAACCCGCTTCGGCCAGCCGCACCGCCTGCTGGGCCACCAAAGCGCCTTGCACATCAGCTGGTGGGAAGCTGACGCTTGGTGCCGTTGGGCAGGGCGGCGCTTACCGGCCGAGGTGGAGTGGGAAGTCGCTGCCAGCACCGCCGCACGGCG
>JAYULP010000369.1:0-3412 GCA_043763445.1 Polaromonas sp. | reverse complement strand
AACGCCCATACTTATCGGCTGTAAATTTTTAATGATCCTGACTTTAACTCCACAGCTACTGCCGCTTTGCTTTTGTCGTTAGCTGTAATCAGCTGAGCCTCAAATTATATACCGGCTTTTTATTGCCTGTCAAATAAATCTTCACTTACTTGAAAATTTAATTTGAGTCTGTAGTGTTGTTGTCTTGCTTTTCCAGCAGTACAGTGTTTCTACAGCAGGCCTGAACTATACCACCGGTTTTTTACCGCGCGTTAACCAGATGCTAAAAAATTTTTTGGTCTCCCACCATCTGCAGGCATCAGCAACAGGGTGGGCGGGCCGCTGATGTGCACTACCCACTGCGCTGCAAGCTGGACGCAGGTGGACGTACACCTACCCAAGGTTTACTGCCACTACTGTGAGTGCGAATGGTCTGGCGCCGCCTGGCCGTGCAGACGGCAGCAGCGGCCGCCGCAGTCGGATAATCACGCCTACATATGGCACTTATTACCCTTCTTAACGCCCAACTCGCTTTTGGGCACGTCGCACTGCTGGACCATGCAGATTTTGCGCTTGAAAACAACCAACGCATTGGCTTGATTGGCCGTAACGGCACGGGCAAGTCGTCATTGCTCAAGATTCTTGCGGGCTTGGACAGGCCCGACGATGGCACTTTGCAGCTGCAGCAAAACGTACGCATTGCATACGTTCCTCAAGAGCCTAGCCTTGACCCCCATGCGAGCGTGTTTGTCGCTGTGAGTGCCGGGCTGGCCCGCACTAAACACATTGTCGAGCTGTATTTGGCGGCTGACGAGACAACCGACCTTGATGCGCTGCAGTCAGAAATTGAAGCGCTGGACGGCTGGACCTGGGAGCAGCGGGTAGAGGAAACGCTTGCTCGGCTGCATTTGGACAAGGACGCTATTGTCGGCGACTTGTCCGGCGGGACCAAAAAGCGCGTGGCGCTGGCCCAAGCGCTGGTAGCTAAGCCTGACGTTCTCTTGTTAGACGAGCCCACCAACCACCTTGACCTTGACTCAATTGCGTGGCTTGAAGATTTACTGGTGAACTTCAATGGCTCCATCATCACTATTACCCATGACCGTGCGTTTTTAGACCAAGTCGCTACTGTCATTGTTGAGTTAGACCGCGGCAAGCTTCTGAGCTATCCCGGCAACTTTGCCCAGTACTTGCTGCAAAAAGAAGCTCAGATGGCGCAAGAGGCGGTCATCAACGCCAAGGCCGACAAGCTACTGGCTCAGGAAGAGGTTTGGATACGCAAGGGCGTTGAAGCCCGCCGCACCCGCAGCGTGGCCCGAATTGGCCGGCTGGACGTGTTGCGCGACAGCCGAGCTAACCGCCGGGATGCGGTGGGCCGCGTCAATTTGGACGTCTCCAGCGGCGACAAAAGCGGCAAGATCGTGGCGGAATTGACCGAAGTGTCTAAAAGCTTTGGCCACCCCGGCTCCGAGAAGATGATTGTTAATCGCTTTAGCGCCACGTTACTGCGCGGCGACAAAATTGGTCTGCTGGGCCCCAATGGCGCTGGGAAAAGCACGCTGCTCAAACTGATTTTGGGTGAATTGTTACCCGACCTGACCACGCCGCCGGGCAAAATCCGCCAAGGCGCAAATCTGCAAATCGCCTACTTTGACCAGATGCGCGATGCACTGGACTTGGACTCGACGCTGGAAGACTTCATCAGCCCAGGCAGTGAGTGGGTCGAAATTAATGGCCAAAAAAAGCATGTCAAAAGCTACCTAACCGATTTTTTGTTCAGCCCCGAGCGCGCACGCTCGCCGGTGCGCAGTTTGAGCGGTGGCGAGCGCAACCGCCTGCTGTTGGCGCGCCTGTTTGCTCGCCCCGCCAACGTACTGGTGCTCGACGAGCCGACCAACGACTTGGATATCGACACGCTGGAGCTGTTGGAGGACCTGCTGCAGAACTACGAGGGCACTGTGTTTTTGGTTAGCCATGACCGCCGCTTTCTCGACAACGTGGTCACCAGCACAATCGCCTATGAGGGCTCACCAGACAATCCCGGCTTCTGGCGTGAATACGAGGGCGGTGTCACCGACTGGATCACCCAGTCGAAACGGGCGGCACAAATCACCGGCAGCAGCAAAACAGCTGGGCCTCCCAAGGCCAGAACCAGTGACAAAAATACGCTCAGGCCCGCGCAAAATCAGCCGGAGCAGTTGTCAAAAAAGAAGTTGAGCTACAAGGAGCAGCGCGAACTCGACGCTCTGCCTGCCGCCATTTCGCAGCTGGAGTCGCAGCAAAAAGCCATCGTACAAGAGCTGTTTGATGGCAGCTTATACGCCAACAACCCGAAGCGGGCGGCAGAGCTCGCGGCCAAAAACAGCAAGATCGAGGAAGACCTGATGGACGCACTGCAGCGCTGGGAGGCCTTGTCGGCTTGAACTAGCAGCGTGCAGCGACAGTCTGTCTGCCCGGCTAGCAACGTCCTGCGCGCTGTGGCAGCGCGGAGTCGGGCAGCCGGCTGCGTTGCTTTTTTGGCCAGTAGCAGTGCTGTTGGCAAGAAAAAAGCCTTGTAGACCAGCCCGACCCACACCACCACTGCGCCGGAGCGCTACACAGCGTCCTTAACAAACCGGATAAAAGTGCCGCGCGCAGGCTACAGTCGCAGCCATATGGCTTTTGACCTACTGCCCCGCTCGACAACGCCCGCTTTGCCAGTGGCCGGGCGCTGGCGCCAGGCCCTGACTTGGTTGGTGATGACTTGCACGCTGGGACTTGCCGCCTGCGCGTCACTGCCCAACAACGTCGAGCGACCCCTAACGTATGCGCTCACGCCAAGTCAAGCGGCGCAAACCACGTCGCTGGGCGCGCTAGTGCAGGCGCGGGCGGCCAAGGCAGGCACCCGCAATGACTCAGGGTTTGCCATGGTCAGCGGCGCTGAGCTGGCATTTACCAGCCGCATGACGCTGATCAAGGCGGCGCAGAAAACGCTGGACCTGCAGTACTACGCTATTTTTCAAGACGACACCACAGAGCGCCTGTTTGAGGCATTACGCGACGCGGCAGCGCGCGGCGTGCGGGTCCGTATTTTGCTAGACGACTTCAACACGTCGGGGAAAAATGCGCAAGTGCTCAAGCTCGCGTTCGAGAAAAACATTGCTTTGCGCCTGTTTAACCCGCTGCCAGGTGCTCGCAGCTCGCTGCTGCTGCGCATTGTGAGCAACCTCAAAGACACCGCACGCATTCAGCGGCGCATGCACAACAAGATGCTGGTCGCTGACAACGCGGTAGCCATTACCGGCGGGCGCAACTTGGGTGAGACCTACTTTGGCCAGAGCACTGGAGTGAACTTTATCGACATCGACGTGCTGGCCGCTGGGCGCATTGCGCGCGACCTGTCACGCAGCTTTGACCAGTACTGGAACAACCCTCTGGCCTATCCGGTGCAGTC
>JAYULP010000368.1:0-1315 GCA_043763445.1 Polaromonas sp. | reverse complement strand
CAATGATCGCGGCTCCTTCCTGACTCGCCACACAGCCCCCGACGCCGATCAGCACGCCCTTGGCCGCCAGATGCTTGACACGGCCGAGGTCGCTGAAGACCTTTTCTTGCGCCTTCTCGCGCACCGAGCAGGTGTTGAACAGGATCAGGTCCGCCTCGTTCACATCGCTCGTCGGCTCGTAGCCTTGCGCGGCGTGCAGCACGTCGGCCATCTTGTTCGAGTCGTACTCGTTCATCTGGCAGCCGAAGGTTTTGATAAAGACTTTTTTGGCCATGGGGTGTACTTTCAAAAAGGGACGCCGACGTCAGTAGTGTGCTATAAAAAAAATAGCAACAAAGGCAATAAAAACGACGGCCACTGCCAGGCTTGAGGTCAAAAATGGCATTTTTACGCCGCTAAAGCCAGTTTTCAAGCGCTCTGGGCCGCAGGCTGCCCGGTTTTATTGGCGCGGGTAGCGCGGCAATTGGTCAAACGGCGTTTTGCCGTCGTCCGTCGGGCCTGCCGCGGCGTCAGCACCAAAGCCAAAAGGGTTCAATGAAAAGCGCTTGCGGCTCGCTTGAACTTCATCGGCGGTCAAAATCCACGCCTGGCTGAGCAGACCGCTCGAATCGAGCAGGTACTTGACCGCGAAGGTCTGCCCCACCAAGGCCCCGGACATAGCGATCTGGTTGTTGGCGTCGCGAAGGCGTGCGCCGGGCGACAAGCGGCTGGCATGGCCATTGAGCACAACGTCGGGCGGCTGCTGCAGCGTCAAGCGCCCCAGTAAAGCGGCCTTGGGCAGCTCGCGGGAAACTAGCACTCCCGAGTCAACGCCCTGCGCGTCGGCTGGGCTGGCGGTCAGTGCCGCGCAGGCCAATGCGATGGCCAACGTCAGTTGAGGTGCAGTGTTAAAAAAGCAGCGGTTCATGGTGTGTGTCCAGAGGCTGTGGAAGTCATAGGCTTGCTGTCCAATGAGCGCGCTGCTTGAAGCGCGCTGCGCGTCACGAAAAAAGCCTCAGAAGCAGGTACGTCTGAGGCTTTTTGATGATTTTTTGGTGGTGATAGGTGGACTTGAACCACCGACATCAGCATTATGAATGCTGCGCTCTAACCAACTGAGCTATATCACCACGACAGGCAAATTATAGCCAGACCTTGTGCCAGCAGTTAGCGCGTCGGGCGTGGCCGCGTTCAGCGGTGGGTAAACACTGGTTTGCGCTTGTTCAAAAATGCGTCCGTGCCTTCTTTTTGGTCCGCTGCGGCAAACATCGCATGGAACAGCCGGCGTTCAAACATGATGCTGTCGCTCAGGCTACTTTCAAAAGCCCGGTTGACC
>JAYULP010000367.1:0-8575 GCA_043763445.1 Polaromonas sp. | reverse complement strand
GGCTTTACCTTGCTGGAGTTGTTGGTCGTTGTGGCCATCATGGCGCTGGCCACTGCCGGGGTGAGCTTTGCTATGCGAGACAACGCCCAAAGCGCACTGGAGCGCGATGCCCAGCGGCTCGCTGTGCTGTTTGAGAGCGCCAGGGCGCAGTCACGGGCTAGCGGCGTGGGCGTGTTCTGGGTGACTACCGCCGAAGGGTTTCGTTTTGAGGGTGTGGTGGCCGGCAGCTTGCCAGAGCGCTGGTTGACGTCGGGCCTTACTGTGACTGTTCGCACCGGACTGGAGACCGGCAACGCGCTGGTGGCCCGCGCCGTTCAGTTGGGCCCAGAGCCCATGATTGGCCCGCAAACGGTTGACTTGACCGGAGCGCCCAGCGCCGACAGCCGAGCTGCCCGCACGCTGCGTATTGCTACCGACGGCTTGCGCCCATTTTCAGTCCAACTCCCATGAACGCCCGGCAAGCGGGCTTTACCTTGATAGAGGTGTTGGTGTCACTGGCAATTGTCGCTATTGCACTGCTCGCGGGTGTGCAGGCGAGCAGCGCCCTGACCAACAATGCGCTGCGCCAGTCCGATGTGTTGCTGGCCCAGGTGTGTGCTGAAAATGAGCTGATCAAAACCCGGCTGCTGCGACAAATGCCGGGTGTTGGCGACACCACCAGCACCTGCGAGCAGGCAGGCCGCAGCTTGCAGGTCACGCTGACGGTGCGGCCCACGCCCAACCCTGAGTTCAGGCGGGTTGACGCGCAAGTCAGCGACGGCCCGTTTACGCTGCTGCGGCTGTCAACCGTAGTGACCAGGTATTAGAGCTGTTTATGCACTGCTTGAGGCGTGTGACGGGCTGGGGCGCAAAGGCGCGCTTTTTCAGCCGGGGTGACGTTTTAGAAAAACCAAATGCAGCATGCCAGTCGCGTTGCTGGTCAACAAACCGTGCCAGTGGGTTCACTTTAATTGAGGTGCTGGTGGCCATCTCCATCATGGCGCTGATGGCGGTGCTGAGCTGGCGTGGTCTTGACGCAATGGCCCGCACACAAACCCAGACCCGGCAGCGAGCCGACGAGGTGCTGACATTGCAGGCGGGCTTGCTGCAATTTAAATTGGACTTGGACATGATGAGCCAGACGCCAAACGTGACGGCGTTGGACTGGGACGGTCGGGTGCTGCGCCTGACGCGGCGCACCGCACTGGCGGGCGATGGCCTGCAGGTCGTGGCATGGAGCCGGCGCAGTGATGACAACGGCCAGTGGCTACGGTGGCAGTCGCCAGTGGTGCGTACCCTCGGCAACTGGACGGCGTCATGGGAGCGCGCCAGCCGGTGGGCGCAAAACGCCAGTGCAGAAGACCGCGCCCGCGAAGTCAGGGTCACGGCCCTGAGCGACTGGCAAATTTTCTACTACCGCGGTGGTGCCTGGAGCAATCCCTTGTCTAGTGCCGGCACGCCGGTGGCAGGCCCCACTGACGCGGTGACCCAGACGGCGATCCCTGATGGGATTCGGCTGGTGCTGTCTTTGTCCCCGGCTCAGGCATTGACCGGGGTAATGACAATCGATTGGGTGTTGCCCACACTGGCCGGTGGACGCTCATGATGGGCGCTCAGAAAAAGTGCCAACTGCCCGGTGGCCAGCGGGGTGCAGCCCTGCTGGCCGCCATGCTCACGGTCACACTGGTGGCTACCTTTGCCGCAACAGCGCTGTGGCAACAGTTCCGCGCGATTGAGGTCGAAACTGCTGAGCGCGGTCGGCTCCAGGCGGCGTGGATTTTGACGGGCTCCCTAGACTGGGCGCGGCTGATTTTGCGCGAGGACGCCAACACCGGTGGCGTTGATCATCTGGCCGAACCATGGGCGGTACCGCTCAATGAAGCCCGGCTGTCGAGCTTTCTGGCGGTTGATGCGTCCACCAGTGCGGCCGAGCCAGGCCGCGAATTGGACGCGTTTTTGTCCGGCCAAATTACTGACCTGCAAAGCCGCATGAACGTCATCAATTTGATTGATGGTGTGGGGGTATCTAAAACCGCACTCGTGACGTTTGGCCGACTGTTTGAGTCGCTGGGCCTGCCCGCGTCGCAGCTCACTGACTTCGCAAGCCAGCTGCTGGAGGCCTCACGCGGTGCCAATCCCGCGGCAAATCCAATTGGCGTGCCGGGCGCTGCGCCAGCAACACCCTCGGCACCAACTGACAGCGCCACACCACTGCTAGCGCAGCGGGTTGACCAATTGGTCTGGTTGGGGCTGCCGCCGGCCACACTGGAGCTGCTGCGACCGTTCATCACGCTGCTGCCAGTGCGCACCGAGATCAATCTAAACACCGCCAGTGCCGAGGTGATTCATGCCGCAACGCCGGGTATGGATATGGTCGATGCGCAAAAACTGGTGTCCGTGCGGGCCAGCAGCCACTTCCGTTTGGTGGGCGACGCGATCCGGCTCGTCAGTAATCCTGATGTGCAACTGGCCATGGCGCAGCATGCGGTGTCGTCCCGCTATTTTGAGGTTCGTGGTTTGCTGCGGGTCGAACAAACCGTGGTGGAGGAGCGATCCGTACTGCAGCGCGACCGATTGGTGGTGCGCACCTTGTGGCGCGACCGCGGCGTGGCTCGCACGCCCAGCGCTCGATGATGGCTGGTCGCTATCAACGCCGCCGCTTGTTTTGCAGCTGTGTTGCGGTCGTGCCAGCCGCCTTTTAACGGGCAAAACGCTGCCCTACAATGCGCCAGACACCCCGCTCATGAGCACCCTGATCATCTGTCTTTTACCGCCAGTACCCGGTGCCGTTCACGGTACTGCGGCTAGCTACGACTACGTGGTCACCAACGATGGGCGGGCGGCCAGCGCTCATTCGAGTGCACCGCTAATGCTGTTGCCCACGCTCGCCCGCGGCGCTGAAGTGGTGGCCGTTGTGCCGGTGACGATGTTGTCCTGGCATCAGGTGGACGTGCCGAAAGGTGTGGGCATGGCGTCACCCCGCCTGCGGGTGCTGCTTGAAAACTTGTTGGAAGACCGCCTACTTGACGAGCCGGACCAAGTTCACCTGGCAGCGGCCCCCGGGGCGGCGGCGGGCAGTGCGGTGTGGGTAGCCGCCTGCGACAGACCGTGGTTGCGCGCGCAACTGCACGCGCTGGAGTCCGCGGGTCGACCGGCGAGTCGCATCGTGCCCGAGTTCTCGCCCGACGCGGGGCCGCTGCAGCTGCATGTCATTGGCGGCGAGGCCGCCGCGCAGCTGATTGCAACCGGTGGTGCGGTGGGCGGTGTCAAATGCCTGCCGTTTTCCGCTGCAGCGCTGGGTCTGCTGCCACTGAGTGAGGCGCCAGCCGGTGAGGTTTTTGTTTTTGCCGAGCCGGTGCATGCGGCTCACGCTGAGCGCCTGCTGCAGCGTAAAACTGCCTTGCTCACGCGTACCCAGCGCTGGCTTGACGCGGCGCGTTCGCCATGGGACCTTGCACAGTTCGAGCTGGCCTCGTCTGGGCGCACGCGCACTGTCAAGCGGCTGTCAGGCGTGGGCCGTGACCTGTGGCACTCATCTGCCTGGAAGCCGACCCGGTGGGGCTTGGGCTTGCTGCTTGTGGCCAATTTAGCGGGGCTCAATGTGTGGGCATGGCAGACACAGTCTGCGCTACAAACGCAACGCATGGCAGTGCAAGACGCTTTGCTACAGACCTTTCCGCAGATCAAGCTGGTGGTGGACGCACCGCTGCAAATGCAGCGCCAGCTGGCCGTTTTGCGTCAAGCCACAGGTACAAGTTCTCCCCGCGACCTTGAAGCCATGCTTAGCGCCGTTGGCAGTGTGGTGCCGGCTGAGCGCAGCGCGGACGGCATTGACTTTGCGGCCGGTGAAGCTCGTTTCAAAGGCTTGAAGCTGCAACCTGGCGACATCACTGCAATGACGGCACAGCTTAAAACGCTGGGCTACTTTTCTCGCCTGGACGGTGACGCGCTGATGCTTCGTGCTGAGGGCGTGGTGACTACACCATGAAAGTCACTTTTGATATTTTTTCTACCGCTTTGGCGCCGGTGCGCGCGCGCTTCAGCGCCTTGGTGCCACGCGAGCAGTTCATGGTGCGTGTGGCGGCCAGTTTGATCGGCTTGACCTTGCTGTGGTCAGTGGCTGTGGCGCCCGCTTGGCGCACGCTCAGCAAGGCCGAGTCTCAACACCTTTTGCTTGAAGCTGAGCTGCAAAAAATGCAAAACCTTCAAGCGCAGGCCAAGGCACTTCAAGCCCAGCCTAGCCTGAGCCGCGAGGAGGTAGCTCGCGTCTTGGAGGCCTCAGTTAAGCAAACGCTGGGCAGCAGCGCCCAGCTCAATGTCACCGGCGAGCGCGCCGTGCTGACGCTGCGCGGCACGCCCGCTGACGTGCTGGCTTTGTGGCTGACGCAAGCCCGTGTCAATGCCCGCGCTTTGCCCAGCGAAGCCCGCTTGACACGCACTGCGCTGGCAGCAGCGACAGCCACCACCACCGTGTTGTCGCCGACAGCCAGCGCAGCGCCGACGAGCACCGCCGCGCCGGTGGCCGGCGCTGCCGCCTGGAGCGGCACACTGGTGCTTAGCTTGCCAGCGCAGTAGCGCAGCCAGTTAGCACTTGACGACTTTTTACCGATGCGACGTTCTGCTTTTCTACCCCAGGCTGCACGCCATGCCGCAGCCGCTGCGCCTTGGGGCTGGGCGGTTTGGGGCAGTGTCGTCGGCGTGGCCGCGGCGCTGCTGTGGTTTGCTCCCGCCGCTTGGATAACGCACGCCGTTGACCGTGCGAGCGATAGCCGGGTGCAGCTGGTACAAGCGCGCGGCACGGTGTGGCAAGGGTCTGCTCGCTTGGTGCTCTCCGGCGGTGTCGGAAGCCGTGATGTGGCCAGCCTGCCAGCGCGAGTGGACTGGCAGTTACGTCCCGTGTGGGGCGGTTTTCGCCTGCGTTTTAACGCCGACTGCTGCACTGCCAAGCCACTGCAGGTGCGTGTGGCGCTCGGCTTTGGGGGCCTGTCTTTGCAGTTCGACGATGGCCGCGCCCAGTGGCCCGCCGCACTGCTGGCTGGCCTGGGAACACCCTGGAACACGGTGCAGGCCGAGGGCACGCTGCAGCTGCAGACGCAAGGCTTGACAGTTAGCTGGTTTGAGGGGCGGCTGATGGTCGGCGGGCGCGTCGAGCTGCTGGCTGTGGCTATGTCGTCGCGCTTGTCGACGCTCAAACCGATGGGCAGCTACCGCTTTACCTTGACGGGGGGAACTGCCCCTGTGCTGGAGCTCTCGACTGTCGAAGGCAGTATGCAGCTCAGCGGCACGGGCCGGTGGGTTGGCTCCCGTCTGCGCTTTGAGGGCGTTGCCAGTGCCGCACAAGAACATGAGGCCGCACTGGCCAATTTGCTCAACATCATTGGGCGGCGCAGCGGTGCGCGCTCCATCATTACCTTGGGCTAATCCATGACCACCTGCCAGACCGCAATGACTTGTTTTGGGCCGCCAAATGTGACCTCAAGAGCGCCTTGCTTGCAACACAGCTGGCGGCAAGGCGCGTGCGCGTGGTGGCCTCGGCTAGCGGCAAGCTCCGCAGCAGTGCTGGCGCTCAACATGTGGGCCATTGGCTTGTCAGGCGCTCAAAACCTGCCGGGCGCGGCACAAACCACCACTACCACTACCACGGTGCAAACCACCGGCCCGCTCAGCCAAGGCGGCGTTGTTACGCCACGCGCCGGGGGACCCGTGACGCTGAACTTCAACAGCGCCGAGATTGATGCTGTGGCCCGAACCATCGCCGTCATTACCGGCAAAAACGTGGTGGTAGACCCCCGCGTGAAGGGCACGATGAGCCTAGTGACCGCTACCGCAGTGACGCCCGCGCAGGCACTGCGGCAGTTCTCAAGCCAGTTGCGCACGCAGGGGTTTGCACTCATTGAGTCGGCCGGCTTGTACCTGGTGGTGCCCGAGGCCGATGCCAAGCTGCAAAGCGGCGCGGTATTTGCGCACACCCGGCCAGCGGCCAGCGGCCAGATCATCACTCAGATTTTTCGTCTTAACTATGAGACTGCCAACAACTTAGTGCCCGTGCTGCGGCCGCTGATTAGCCCAAACAACACCATCAACGTCAACCCAGGCAACAACTCACTGATCATCACTGACTATGCCGACAACTTGCAGCGCATGGGCACCATCATTGCCGCTTTGGATGTGGTGAACGCTACCGGTGTCGAAATCATTCAGTTGCGCAATGCGATTGCCACTGACCTGGCGCCGTTAGTGACCCGTTTGATTGACTCGGGCCAAGCGGGTGGCGCGGCGGTTGGCCAGGCCGACACGTCGTTTAAAACGACCTTACTGGCCGAGCCGCGCAGCAACGCCCTGATTTTGCGAGCCGCCAACCCGGCGCGGCTGGCGCTGGTGCGTACTTTGGTCGAAAAACTGGACCAGGCGTCTGCGCTGAGCGGCAACAGCGGCAGCACTGCCGCCGCCACCGGTAACATTTATGTTGTCTACCTAAAAAATGCGGACGCGACCAAGCTTGCAGTTACCTTGCGCGCAGCTGTTGCGGCGGGCTCCAGCGCCGCACTAGGTGGTGCGGGCAGTGCCGGCGGCGCTGCGGTCGGCGGGTCTTCGATTGGCGGCATCAGCAGCGGGGCTGCGGGCGGCGCTAGCACAGCGGCTACTGGCAGCTTGTCAAGCAATCAGCCGTCCACCGGTGGCCAAATTCAGGCTGACCCCGCTACCAACTCGCTCATCATCACCGCGCCAGAGCCGCAGTACCGCCAGCTGCGGGCGGTGATCGACAAGCTCGACTCGCGCCGAGCGCAAGTGTTCATTGAAAGCCTGATCGCTGAGGTCAACAGTGAAAAAACAGCGGAGTTTGGGGTGCAGTTTCAAACCCTGTTGGGCAACGCTGCTGTGCTCGGTACCAATTTTGCCAAGGGCGGTGTCAATATTTTCAACCTGGCGGCCGGCATTGCAGCAGGAACACCGGCGCCCTCTACAGGGTTGAACTTTGCTGGCGTGGGCACACGCAACGGGCAATCGGTGTTGGGTTTTCTTGCCCGCTTCATCGAAACCAGCGGAGACGGCAACATTCTCTCGACGCCCAATTTACTGACATTGGATAACGAGGAGGCGCGCATCGTGATTGGCCAGAACGTGCCTTTTGTGACCGGCTCGTTCACCAACACGGGCAGTAACAACGGCTCGGTGAACCCGTTCCAGACGGTGGAGCGCAAGGACGTGGGCTTGACGCTGCGGGTCAAGCCGCAAATCAGCGAGGACGGGCAGGTCAAGCTCCAGATTTTCCAGGAGAGCAGCTCAGTGCAGGCCAGCTCGGTCAATTCAACCACCGGTATCATTACCAATAAACGCTCAATCGAGTCAAACGTGGTGGTCAACGACGGCGCTATTGTGGTGTTGGGCGGCCTGCTGCAAGACACCTACGGGGGGAACCAGGAAAAGGTTCCTGGGCTGGGCAATCTGCCATTTTTTGGAAACCTCTTTAAAGCCGAAACGCGGTCGCGCAACAAAACCAATTTGATGGTTTTTTTGCGCCCGGTAGTCATCCGCGATGGCGCGTCAAGCGACAGCCTGTCGCTTGACCGTTACGAGTCCATGCGGGCGATACAAAAAGACAGCCAGCCGACGCCCAACTCGCGGCTACCGGTGGATGGCGGCATGGTCATGCCGCCACTGCGTGCGCTGTCCGGGTCGGTCATGCCAGACCCCGGTATGCCAGTGACCCCAGTGCTCCCTGCAGCGCTGCCGTCCGGGGCTCAGTAAGCGCCTGTCGGCGTGCTACTTTATGGATAATTTTGCAGATTTGACTTAACCTCATGGCCTTGCGTTATCCACTTCCCTATGCGTTTGCGCGCAGCTATTTTCTGCTGCTCGACGATGACGGCCATGCCCTGACGTTGTGGCACAACAGCAGCCCCGATGCTGGGGCGGTCAGTGAGATTTTTAGAAAATACGGCGCGCGCGTGCCGCCAGTGAACCTGCAACTGGCTGACCCCGGCACGCTGGCGCAGCGCATCAGCGCCGCTTACGCCGAGCGGGAGTCCAGCGCAGCGGCGGTGGTCAGCGAGGTCGAGGGCGGCGTGGACCTGTCCCGCATGATGCAAGAGCTGCCAGCCGTGGAGGATTTGCTGGAAACCTCGGACGACGCCCCAATCATCCGCATGCTCAATGCCTTGCTGACCCAAGCCGCGCGTGACGGTGCCAGTGACATCCATATTGAGCCTTACGAGCGGCACTCCAGCGTGCGCTTTCGGGTGGACGGCTCGCTGCGCGAGGTGGTGCAACCGAACCGCGCGCTGCACGCGGCGCTGATTTCGCGGCTGAAAATCATGGCTGACCTCGACATTGCTGAAAAGCGCATGCCGCAGGACGGCCGCATCAGCTTGCGCATCGGCACCCGGGCGGTGGACGTGCGCGTCAGCACCTTACCCAGCGCTCACGGCGAGCGCGCAGTGCTGCGCCTGCTGGATAAAAGCGGCAGCAAACTCAGTTTGGAATCGGTTGGCATGCAGGGCGATGTGCTGCAACGCTTTGAACACTTGATTGCCCAGCCCCACGGCATTATTTTGGTTACTGGCCCGACCGGAAGCGGTAAAACGACGACTTTGTA
>JAYULP010000366.1:0-3422 GCA_043763445.1 Polaromonas sp. | reverse complement strand
AAAACGGCCCGTGACTCCACGATTGTGGGTTGCCGTTACGGCTGTCTTGGGCCATCGCGTCAATAACCAAGTCACCTCTGCGATACTGCGCGTAGAGCTCAACGAATCGGGGCTTGTTGATCTTAAAGTCCGTATTACCAGAGTCATAGGTGGCCTCCAATACCAAGTCGCCGCTGGCGACATCGAACACCCGAGAGGTGTAGCGTACAGCTCTCCCCAGCAGTCCGTAACCCGCGCCGCTTGAGCCCCAAACATCAGCTAGGCCCACGTCAGTGCCGTAGGGATAGTCAGCAACGCTCCAGGCCCGCGTTGTCATGCTGCCCACTCGCAAACTGCCGTAGTCCTCGTGACTCAAAGCGATATTTTTATCGTACCAGTAACCCTTGATGTCTACTTTGCCATCGCGCCAACGCTGGCTCAACAGTCCAGACGCCTTAAAGCCACCTCCTAGGTCGTACTTAGCACCGAAATAGGGTTGTATCAAACTGACAGTTTTAACTTCGGTTTTAATAGGGGCGCCGGGTATTACCGCATCGGCCCACACCCTTTGTTTGTTATCTTCTCTCGTCCACTGACAGTCTGGGCAATGGTTGTTGCCTACTTGGGTTTCAACCTTGGCGAAACCAGTGATGCTGAACATGCCGTCCGGCCCAAAATCGATCGCTTGGCTAACGGCAGGACTCATCGCAATGACCGTTGCAGTCGTAAGTAGACTAAGGCGACGCTTAAATACAGCCTCGGTATTGCGAAGATAAACGGACAACAGAATTCTCTGGCATGTCAATATATTCATAGTAGGGTTGTCTTGGATGTATCTTGAAAGCGCTTTCATGTATGTCATAGTGCCCAATTTTTTTTCATTGGACGTCCGTGTTTTCCCTAACCGACAGCATACTTTCAAGCGCACGCCAAATTAGTGAGCCAGGGCGCTACGACGGACAACGCTACCCACGCAAAAACCCTATTAGGGTAATCATTGAAACGCCATGAAAGCGCTTTCACTACCATCATTGAGCGATTTTGCACTTCCGTTTAGGAACAACTCATGAAGCCTTACACGCGTCCGGTGCTCGTCTTATTGATAAGCGTGAGTTGGTGGTTTGGCGCCTCCGCAGAATCCGTCAAAGTCGGCGCTGGTAGCTACCTGAGCGCTCCCAAGGGGAACGATCGCGCAGTGCCTACCGCACCGTTTCGATCCCCAGCCATGCTTGCAACTGCAGCGCAAACCAATCAATGGTATTCGTCGCTAATTTTCAATCCGAAGCCTGAAGTTCTCTTTGTGCAGCCATTGACCATTCAAGCCACCATGGCGGGACTTGAGCTTGCACTGCCTGACAAGCAAGTTATCACTACGGAACGCAAAGACGTAGAAATCCACTACCCTCACCGTGACCCCGTGATCATTTCACCTGTCGCTTTCCAGCCAGGTACACCAAAGCTCGCCAAGGTCGGGGACTGGTCAATCGACATGTCCATGGGCAGTGGGGCTGACGACATGCTGGTCACGTTAGCCCACGGCAGTCCCTTTGCGTTTGTGCGGTTATCGCGAGGTGATCTACGAATTCGCCTACCGGCTGTCGGCGAACGCTTGCATAGTCAATTTGATGCTCGGGTGTTGGCACTTAGTGTCAAGGGAAAGACCTACGCCTTGTTTGGTCCCACCGGTGTGAGTTGGGAGCAGCTCACGGCCACTGAATGGCTCGGCCGCCTACCGCCGGGCAAAGGCTACTTTTCTGCGGGCGCGTTGCCAGACAACGGCGCTGCGACGCTAGCGCTGTTTACCCGTCATGCTTACGCATTCATTCAAGACACCAAAGCGATATGGAAGTTTGACGAAAAAACCAGCCAACTTGAGACCACTTTTACCGCCACCACCGAGCTAATGGAAGGCCAAGATAAGGGCGCATTATTAGGCTTGTATCCCCATCAATGGTTTAACAATTCTTCAGTAGAGGCGAGAGTGTTACCTGGCTTTGACACGGTGCGCGGACCACTGCGCCTGCTTGAGGGCAACAGCTTTAAGACTAGCCGTACTTACGCGGGCTTTGTGCCGTTTTGGCCCGGTATCAGTGATATTTCACGCAAAGCAGAGCTCGCTGAGCTAGCGAAGACTGACCATCGCAACGCACGACGGTTGATGCTTGAGGAGGGCAAGGGGCCCTACTGGCAGGGCAAAGGATTGCAGAGGATCAGCAAACTCATGGAGATTGCTGAGCAGCAAGGCGATAGCGAAAGCAGTGATCAACTGCTGAAGCTAATGAAGTCGCGCTTTGAGCAATGGTTTTCTGGTGCGGACAGCAAAACCTATTTTCACTATGACAAGGCGCTGGGTACAGTAGTGAGCTATCCAGAAGAATTCTTTTTTGTCGAGCAGCTCAATGACCATCACTTCACGTACGGGTACTGGATCAAGGCTGCAGCCGACATTGCGCTGCGCGACCCCGCATGGGCAGCTAAAGACAAGTGGGGTGGGATGGTCGAGTTGTTGATTGCCGATATCGCCACGCCGCGTCGTGGCGGCGCTGATTTTCCTTATCTTCGCAACTTCGATGCGTACGAGGGGCACTCTTGGGCATCAGGCATAGGCTTGGGTAGTGCGGGTAACAACCAGGAATCATCGTCCGAGGCGATCAACGCATGGGCTGGACTGATCCTTTGGGCTGAAGCGACCGGCTCGCGCGAGCTAAGAGACCTCGGAATCTATCTCTACACAACTGAGGTGGAGGCCATCAACCATTACTGGTTCGACATTCACCACAAGGTATTTCCGGCGGAATACACAAGCGCTGAGGCCAGCATGGTGTTTGGTGGCAAGTATGCGCACAACACTTGGTGGACAGACGAGCCGAGACAAATAAAAGGCATCAACCTTTTACCAATAACCACATCGTCTACCTACCTTGCAACCGATCCGGCATATATCAAGCGCAGCATGGCTGCGCTCAAGCCGGAAATGGACATCTTCAGCGCCCGTGGCAAGAGCATCAACCCATCGGACATTTGGCAAGACACTTTTGCACAGTACACAGCCCTTGCAGACCCGCAAGCTGGGTTGGCTCAATGGAAGCGCTGGGGCTCATTTGAGTTGGGAGACACCCGTACGCACGCCTTTCACTGGATTCAGAGCTTGATTGAAATGGGTACGCCAGACTTGAACATTACGGCGGACACTGCGCTTTACTCCGTGTTTAAGCAGCCAGACGGTCGAAAAACGTACCTAGCGTATAACGCTAGCAAGGTGCCTGTAACAGTCCGCTTCAGCGACGGCAAACAACTACAAGTAGCGCCAGGCCAGCTTGGCAGCGCAAAGTAGGGGCGGACTATTTGAAAGTTGGAACTTTTTGCAGCCGCACGCCAAATCAGCGACTGCAATTGACGCACGCAGCAGTGGTGGCGCTGTGCTTTCAGAGCGTAGGGCTAGC
>JAYULP010000365.1:0-3435 GCA_043763445.1 Polaromonas sp. | reverse complement strand
AGGGGGAGCGAGAAATCGCGTCTGGCAACAAAGGCCTGGGCGAGTTCAATCTTGAAGGTATTCCACCCGCAGCGCGTGGCACGCCACAAATTGAAGTGTCTTTTGACATTGACGCCAACGGCATTTTGCATGTGGGCGCCAAAGACAAAGGCACCGGCAAAGAAAACAAAATCACCATCAAGGCCAACTCAGGCTTGTCGGAAGCTGAAATTCAGCAAATGGTGAAAGACGCTGAACTGAACGCCGAAGACGATAAGAAAAAAGTCGAATTCGTGACCGCCAAAAACAACGCCGAAGCCATGGTGCACAGTGTGAAAAAGTCACTGCTTGAGTACGGCGACAAGCTGGACGCCGGCGAGAAAGAAAAAATCGAAACGGCCATCAAAGACATGGAAGAAGCACTCAAAGGCGAGGACAAAGCCGCCATTGATGCAAAAAATACCGCCCTGATGGACGCTAGCCAAAAGCTTGGCGAGAAGATGTACGCCGACATGGAGGCCTCAAAAGCAGCCGGTGCCGCGGGCAGCGGTGCAACTGACGCCGCTCAAGCACACGCCAAACCGGCCGCGGACGACAACGTGGTCGACGCCGAAGTTAAAGAAGTCAAGAAGGCCTAACGCTCGCGGGGTCAAGCCCCTGTTGTCCACGGCGGAATCCAGGCATAACACCGGGATTCCGCTTTCGTGTTTACAGGCCTTAGTCGGCCCTGCCCTCCCTCGCCTCGCCTCTCCTACCCAACAGCACAACAGCTATGGCCAAAAAAGACTACTACGACACCTTGGGCGTTGCCAAAAACGCCAGTGATGAAGACATCAAGAAAGCCTATCGCAAACTTGCGATGAAGCACCACCCGGACCGCAACCAGGGCGACACGGCCAAAGCAGCGGAAGAAAAGTTCAAAGAGGCCAAAGAAGCCTACGAGATGCTGTCCGACGAGCAAAAGCGCGCCGCCTATGACCAATACGGTCATGCTGGCGTGGACCCCAACCGGGGTGGCGGGCCTGGCGCTGAAGGCTTCGGCGGCTTTGCTGAAGCCTTCGGTGATATTTTTGGTGACGTGTTTAACGGCCAGCGTGGCGCTCGCCAACCGGGCGGACGCCAAGTGTTTCGCGGCGGCGACCTGAGCTACGCCATGGAAATCAGCTTGGAAGAAGCGGCAGCGGGCAAGGATGCCCAAATTCGCGTTCCTAGCTGGGACGACTGCACGACCTGCAAGGGCAGCGGAGCCAAGCCGGGCACTAAGGTTGCGACCTGCACCACCTGCCACGGGCACGGCGTGGTGCAAATGCGACAGGGCTTTTTCAGCGTGCAACAAACCTGCCCACAGTGCAAAGGCACCGGCAAGCTGATCCCTGAGCCCTGCGTGACATGCCACAGCGTGGGTAAAACTAAAACCACCAAGACGCTAGAAGTCAAAATTCCGGCAGGCATTGATGACGGCATGCGTATTCGCTCGACCGGCAACGGAGAGCCGGGCAGCAATGGTGGGCCGCCGGGTGATTTGTACATTGAGATTCGCGTCAAAAAGCATGAGATTTTTGAGCGCGAAGGCGACGACCTGCACTGTGCGGTACCCATCAGCTTCACCACCGCCGCGCTAGGCGGTGAAATCGAAGTACCCACATTAGCCGGCAAAGCGGCCATCGACATTCCCGAAGGCACGCAGGCAGCTAAGCAGTTTCGCTTGCGAGGCAAAGGCATCAAAGGGGTGCGAAGCAGCTACCCCGGTGACCTGTATTGCCACATCACCGTAGAAACGCCAGTTAAGCTCACAGAGCATCAGCGCAAGCTGCTCAAGGAGTTTGACGATTCGTTGAAAAAAGGCGGCGCCAAACACTCGCCCGGTGAAGACAGCTGGACCGACAAACTGAAGAACTTTTTCAGCGTGTGAAACGGCCAACGCGCCCTTGAGCCTCGGTGCAGCCCCGCCACTGCGCCCGGGCCAGACTATCGAAGAGAAAAAAAAGCCGGATTGACCCCGGCTTTTTTTCGCCTCATCACTGCGGGCGCGGTTTCGTGCGGTGAGAAACAAAGTTTTTCCCGTTCGCCTTGGGCCGCTCAAAAGGTTTACTTTTGCACAGCGCACTTCGACCGGCACAGCACGGGCGCGGAGTCCGGTGCGTCGCTGGAGCCAATCAATCGTCGGGAATTACTCCTTTTTTTATAGCATACCAGGCAATAAGAAAGCGGGCTAATGGTAGATTTAACATAAAACGATCATTTTTCACCTGCGTCGCGCGCCACAGCAAACGGTTGGGGCCGCAATAGGCTGTTCTTTTTTCAAAGCGATGCATGCCAGCATGCCGTAGCCGGTGCGGACAGGCGCTAAGCTTGCGGTTGCTGTTTTATAGTGCCTGTGCACATACTCACTTCTGCGTCAGGTCAACTCATTATGAAAACTAAAGCCGCCGTCGCCTGGAAGTCAGGCAAGCCCTTGAGCATTGAAACCGTCGATCTGCAAGGGCCAAAGTTTGGTGAGGTGCTGGTCGAGATCAAGGCCACCGGCATCTGCCACACTGACTACTACACCCTGTCAGGCGCTGACCCTGAGGGCATTTTTCCCGCTATCTTGGGTCACGAAGGCGCGGGCATTGTGGTGGACATTGGCCCCGGCGTGACGTCACTGCAAAAGGGCGATCATGTCATTGCCTTGTACACACCCGAGTGCCGCAGCTGCAAGTTTTGCTTGTCGCGCAAAACCAATTTGTGCCAGTTGATTCGAGCCACCCAAGGCAAGGGGCTGATGCCCGACGCCACCAGCCGCTTTAGCCTGAACGGCCAGCCCATCTTTCACTATATGGGCACCTCGACTTTCAGCAACTACATGGTGGCGCCTGAAATCGCGTTGGCGAAAATCCGCAAGGACGCGCCGTTCGACAAGGTTTGCTACATCGGTTGCGGTGTAACCACTGGCATTGGTGCGGTGCTGTTCACCGCCAAGGTCGAAGCCGGAGCTAATGTGGTGGTGTTCGGCTTAGGCGGCATCGGCCTGAATGTCATTCAGGGCGCAAAAATGGTGGGCGCTGACAAAATCATCGGTGTGGACTTAAACCCCGAACGCGAAGCCATGGCGCGCAAGTTTGGTATGACCCATTTCATCCACCCCAAAACAACTGGCAACGTAGTGGACGCCATTGTGCAACTGACTGACGGCGGCGCAGACTACAGCTTCGAGTGCATAGGCAACACCGAAGTGATGCGCCAGGCACTGGAGTGCACCCACAAAGGCTGGGGCCGTAGCATCATCATTGGGGTAGCTGAGGCGGGTGCGCAAATCTCGACGCGGCCGTTCCAGCTGGTGACGGGCCGTAAGTGGGAAGGCTCTGCCTTCGGCGGTGCGCGTGGTCGCACGGACGTACCCAAGATCGTTGACTGGTACATGCAGGGCAAAATCAAGATTGACGAGCTGATCACCCACACCATGCCACTAGAAGA
>JAYULP010000364.1:0-1325 GCA_043763445.1 Polaromonas sp. | reverse complement strand
CTGCTCAAACCCAATGTCTTCAAACGCCGTACCCATAGCGCTGACGCCGGCATTGTTGAACAACAAGTCGAGTCGGCCGAAGGTGTTTTCGATCTGCACGAACAAAGCTGTCACCGCTGCGGGCTGGCTCACATCGGTAGCGACTGGCAACGCCGCCCCGTTGGTGGCAAAACGCTGACGGGCTTGGCTGACCTCTTCAGCCACTGCCAGCAGCGGCTCAATCCGGCGACCCGCTAGCACCACCTGGTAGCCTGCTGCAGCCAAAGCCAGCGCCACCGCCCGGCCAATGCCGGTGCCCGCGCCGGTCACCAAGGCAATTTGTGGACTTAAAGTCATGCGCTAGGCCTTGTACGGGATAAAAACGCCCATTGTGCCCGGCTGTTGGCAAAAACCCACGCCGCATTCTGCGTTGGGCTGCCAGGCTCGATCAGGATATGTTTGATGCCGTGCTTTTGCGCCCAAGTCATGAATGAGCGGCAAGTGAACTCCGGCCCGTTGTCGGTTCTGACCGCCTGGGGGTAGCCACGAAAGGTAGCAGCTCGATCTAGCAAGCGTGTGACGCACTCCCCACCAATGCCGAAGTCTGCCGTGATGTCCACGCATTCGCGTGTGAAGTCGTCAGTAACCGTGAGGCATTTGATGCGTCGCGATACGGCGCCAGGCCGGTTGATGGCATCGCTCGCAAAGTCCATGCTCCAGGTCTGGTTGACGGCCAGCGCTGCCACCAGTGGCACGCGTAGGCCGACTCGCTTGGCCCTCTTGCGTTTGCTGATGGATAGGCCCTCGGCTGTGTACAGGCGGTAGACGCGTTTGTGGTGGATGCCCGGGTACTTCGGGCGCAGCACATCGTGGATCATGCGGTAGCCCCAGCGTCTGCGGGCGTGCGCTGTCTGAACGATTTGGTCGCGCAGTTCTACATTAAGGGCACTTGTTTGGCCGACATGGCGGTAGGTATCGCGGCTTAGCCCCACAAGGGCGCAGGCGTGGCGTTCGGACATTGGGTGCTCAGCCACCATGCGTCCAATCGCAGCGCGTTTGACTTGTGGGGCTAGCGCTTTGTGCCAAAAACGCTTTTAAGAGCGTGAATGTCCAAGTGCGCCTTAGCCAGCAGCCGCTTGAGCTTGCCGTTCTCCAGTTCCAGTTCCCGAAGCCGTGTGGCCTCAGAGGCGTCCATGCCGCCGTACTCGGAGCGCCATTTGTAGAAGCTGGCATCACTGAGGCCGTGTTTGCGGCCAATCTCCTTGACCGGCATGCCGGCTTCGGCCGGCCTCAAAAAGCCAATGATCTGCTCTTCGCTGAATTTGCTTGTTCTCATGTCCATCACT
>JAYULP010000363.1:0-3439 GCA_043763445.1 Polaromonas sp. | reverse complement strand
GCCGCCAGCCTGACAGCGTGCAGCTGCTGGCCGTGTCCAAGACGTTTGATGCCGCCAGCGTGCGCGAAGCAGCGGCCACCGGGCAGCGTGATTTCGGCGAGAACTACATCGCTGAGGGAGTAGAAAAAATCCAGGCCTTGGCCGATTTGCGCGCCACGCTGGTCTGGCACTGCATCGGTCCGGTGCAAAGCAACAAGACACGCTCAGTCGCTGAACATTTCGACTGGGTGCAGTCGGTCGATAGGCTCAAAATTGCCCAGCGCTTGAGCGAGCAGCGTCCTGCGGCCTTGGCCCGGTTGCAGGTATGCCTGCAAGTCAACTTGGACGGCGGGAGCAATAAATCGGGGGTGACTCCGGACGCCGTGGTGGCGTTGGCTCAAGCGGTGCTGGCGTTGCCGAACCTGCAACTTCGCGGGCTGATGATGATTCCTGAGCCTGCTATTGATTTTGTAGCTGCATGTGCAATTAACACGAGGGCCAAGCAGCTCTTCGATGCAGTAAACAGCCATTTGCTGGCCTTGGGTGGCCTGCAGGCACCGCTGGACACCTTGTCGCTGGGCATGTCGGGTGACTTGGCGTGTGCAATTGAATGTGGCAGCACGTTAGTTCGTGTGGGCTCAGCAATTTTCGGACGCCGCAGCCGGGTGTGCGTCGCCAGCGCCGATTGACTCAGCGCCGCAGCGTGAGAAAACTATTTTTGTTTGCTCGCCCGGCGTTGGCCACAGAGCTGCTGGTTTTTACCTTCACCCTGAGCCGGTTGACGGGTTTGTTTGTGCAGGGCTGACGTCAACCAGCGCCCAGCGAATCCAAAGCCAAGGCGCTGCTGTGCCCATTGAACAGAAGTCGCGGCGACAAACGCCCTGCCCACCGCTGCAAGCGTCAATGCATGAATTTTCCGCCACGCGCCATGATGGTCAGCTCGGTGAATTTGGAGCCCTCATGGTCGCCTGGGCCGTAGGTCACGGTAAAGCCGCCCATGTTGTAGTCGCGCAAGGACTCCAGCGCGGTGACCAATGCGTCCCGGCTTAGCGCTTTGCCTGCGCGGCGCAGGCCTTCGGTCAGCACCTTGGCAGCCAAAAAACCCTCCATGCTGGAGAAATCGAAGTCTTTGTCGCCCGCCTCTGTCATGCGCTGCTGGTACTCACGGCCCACCGCGCTGGAGCTCGCAAACGGGAACGGCACCACCTGCGCGATGGTCACCCCAACGCCGATGTCGCCCAGCTCGTCATTGAGCGCGCGGGCGCCCACAAAGCTGACGTTAAAGAACTGGCCGCTGTAGCTTTTGGCACGCGCTTGCTTGATCAGCGCTGCACTGGACTTATAAGCGCTGATCTGGACCACCGCTTCCGGGGCGAGCTTGAGCAGCTCGGCCAGCGATGCCGCCACGTCCACGCTATTGCGCTCGACCGTCATGGTGCCCACCGGTTTAATTTTTCGTTTTTCCAGCGCCCGCATCATCCCGTCAAGGCCGGCTTTGCCGTAGGAGTCGTTTTGATAAAAAACCGCAATCTTGGTGATGCCCACGGTGCTCAGGTGCTGCACGATGCGCTCAGTCTCATCGAAGTAGCTTGCGCGTACATGAAACAGGTTGCGGTTCAGCGGCTCGCGCAGCACCTGCGCGCCGGTCACCGGTCCAATCAAGGCAATTGCAGCGGCATTGATGGCCGGCATAGCGGCCACGGTAGTTGGGGTGCCAACCGAGCCAATCAGGGCGAACACCTTGTCTTCTTCTATCAGTGCTTTGACGGCTGCCGCGGCTTTTTCAGGCTCGTAACCATCGTCGCGCGTGAGCAGTGTGAGCTTGCGCCCGCCGATGCCGCCTGCTGCATTCACCGCGGCAAACTGCGCCTTGATGCCCGCTTGCACGCGCTTGCCCAGCTCAGCAGCTGGGCCACTGAACGCGGCAAACTGGCCAATTTTGATCTCACTGTCGGACATGCCATTGTCGGCGGCCCGCACGCCGGCCGTGGCTGTGGCCAGGGTTGCAGCAAGCACGGCCAGCACACACCGGAGATATCTTGGGTTCATGACGGTTTGCTCCTTTGGGTTGATCAAACAGTGCCGCAGGAAAACCGCGGCGTAGTCCACACGCGCAGCGCAAGCGGGTTTGGCGTGAGGCAGAGCATACGCAAAGGGCGGTCGCCGCGTGGTGCGCGGCTGCTAAAAAATGATGGAACCTAAAAAACTAGGTCTTTAGCGGCAACTTTGTTGTGTTTTTTACCTCCTCCATCACCGCATAGCTGCGCGTTTGCCGCACGCCGGGCAGTTGCCACAGGGCCGAGCCAGCAAAAGCGCGGTAGGCCGCCATGTCAGGCAGACGGGTTTTGAGCAGGTAGTCAAACCCGCCGGCCACCATGTGGCATTCCATGATTTCGGGGTAGACCTGCACAGCGGCTTTGAACGCGTCAAACACGTTTGGTGTGGTGCGGTCAAGCAACACCTCGACAAACACCATCATGGCGGCGCCCAGTTTGAGCGGGTTAAGCCGCGCTTCGTAGCCCAAAATGTAGCCGTCCCGGGTTAAACGCTGGACCCGTGCCAGCACTGCTGTAGGCGACAGCGCGACTTGTTCGGCCAGTTTGAGGTTAGGCAAACGAGCGTCTTGCTGCAGCGCCTGAAGAATTTTTATGTCCAGACGATCAATTTGCGATGTGGTACGAGTTGATTCAGTCATACAAGGCCGCGTAGCTAGTGAATTGTTGGTAAAAATCGGCAAATAATAGCGAAAAAATCAACATAATCAGCGCAAAAATGCAAGTAACAGGGTTTGATGCGGTGTTAAGCCCCCGTTGGCTCTGAGCTTGCCGCGGCTTGCCCTGCAAAACATAGCCGTCGGCAGGCTTGGAGCGAGCAAAAAAATAATTTTTCTCACCCCGTGGGGCCGGCCCAACAGGCGCCTTACGCAACTGGTTTCTTGCCTAATCTAGGAGTGCGATATGCCCGCCCACATTGCTTTGTTGCCTGCGCGCCTGCCTTGCCCCTACCGGCCTGAGGCCGATGTGGTGGCCAGCGACTTGGCCGCGCTAAACGGCGCGCTTGACTGGGCACAGGCGGCAGCGCGCGCCCAACCCTGGGTGCAGGCGGTGCGGCAGAACCCGCCGCCTTTTTGGGCCATGGAGAGTTTGCTCAAGGAGTACCCGATTTCCAGTGCCGAAGGCTTGGCCCTGATGCGGCTGGCCGAAGCGCTGCTGCGGGTGCCTGACGCCGACACCGCGATTGCGCTGACGGCAGACCAGCTGGGGCGCGCTGACTTTGACAGCGCCGGCGACAGCGGGATGGCGCGCTTGTCCGCTGCAGCTATCGGGCTGTCCAAAAGGCTCTTACCGCAAGGCGAGCAGCCTACGCTGCTGAGCCGGCTGGGCGCGCGCAGCGTGGTGGCCGCTACCGTGCGAGCGGTGCAGTTGCTGGGCCGGCAGTTTGTGCTGGGCCAGACCATTGC
>JAYULP010000362.1:0-8620 GCA_043763445.1 Polaromonas sp. | reverse complement strand
AAGCGTGTAACGTGCCCGTTTCGCATTCGTCATTTCCGTTCTCCTTGTCTGAATTTAAACACTCAACAAGGGATACGTTTTTCGAGGGCAAGGTCAGGATCCACGACTTTTAACGGTTTTGGCAAGGTGACGGTTTTATGGATTGCGGGTCAAGCCCGCAATGACAAGTCGGGGTCAGCCTGCCGAGCGGACTGCCAGCCTACTGGCCTGCTTGCCTCACAAACCCAGTCACCGTGCCAGCCCCCTGTCAGCCCGCTACCCTCTGTCATCCCGCTACCCCCTGTCATCCCGGGCTTGACCCGGGATCCACGACTTTTAACGGTTTTGGCAAGGTGACGGTTTTATGGATTGCGGGTCAAGCCCGCAATGACGAGTCGGGGTTAGCCTGCCATCCCCCGGTCAGCCCGCCAATCCCTTGTTATCTCAGGCAGTAAACACGACGGACACCCCCTGGTTCGACATAAAAACTACATCTTTAGACGTCATTTTTATATCCTACACCGCCTTTTCTCAGAATCCGCTTTCCCGTACCGCCACAGCGGCCATACGCGCCACAGCTGTGGGCAACCACGCCCGGGATTCACCGGTAATCGTCACCTGCGACAGCATCATCTGCTGCATCGGCGGGGCGGCGTCCAGCGCAATACGGACACGGTAGAGGGCGTCTTTGGGCACGCGTTCGCGGCGGTCGTCGGCGTTGGGGGTCAGCGTTACGATGGGGCCGCCCGACTTGGCGTCCAGCATGGCGTGCGGCAGCATCGCCGTGCGGGCGGTATCGACGGCTTGCACCTGGCCGGTCAACGCGCGCAGCGAGCGCAAGCCAGTGAAGGCGCGCACCTTATCGCCCGTGCGCACACGGGCGACATCTGACTCGGCTACGAAGGCGTCAACTGTCCAGTGCGCTGAGTCAATCATCATGCCCAGTGGCTGGCGGGGCTGTACCCACACGCCAGGCGCCAGTTGCGGGTCAAGGTCGCGCAGCAGGCCAGCAAACGGCGCCGCTACCTGCAGGCGTTGCTGCTCGCCTTCAAACACGCTGGCCTCGGCCAAAAACTTGTTTTGTTGTGTTTGTATTTGGGCGCGCTGCTCCTGTCCATTGGGCAGCCCGTCCAGGCCAAGCAGTTCGCGTGCGCGCGCACCCGCCAGAGCACTGGCCCGTTGGGCGCTCAAAGTGAGCTCTGGGGACGCCAGAGCAAACAGCACCTGCCCCTTCTTGACCCCTTCAATTGCAGCCGACGGGCTCGGCAGTGACACCAGCTTGCCGGCCAACGGCGAGTAGATGATTTGCTGACGCTCAGAGTGCAGCCAGCCTACGCCATGAATACTGGTTTGCCACGGCACCAGACCCAGTAACACCAGCGCCGCGAACAGTGCCCAGCCGATGCGTTTACGGCTGGTTTTAATTTCGTTGCAGCGCGCACGCCACACCGCCAACTCCCGATAAATTGGCTTGCCAATAAACCACACCAACTCAACGCCCATAAGAAATAGCCCCAACACCTTAAAGCAGAAGTAATAAACCAGCACCGCAATGCCTAGAAACAGGCCAAGCCGGTAGAGCCAGGTCGCCAGTGCGAAAGCAATCAACACCGCGTTACCGTTGCCTGGCGTGCGTTCGGCCCATGGCTCGTCCAACCCAAGCAGTGTGCGGCGCAGCCAAGTGCGGGCTAGCGCACTCGCGCGCTCGTGCAAGTTGGGAAAGTCCAAAATGTCCGACAAAATAAAGTAGCCGTCAAACCGCATAAAGGGGCTGAGGTTAAGTAGCACGGTCAGCACCCAGCTGGTGGTGGCCAGGAAAAACAGTGCGTTTTTGAACGCGCCGTCAGCCGCCAGACTCCAAGCCAGCGTTGCCAGACCCGCAATGGCCAGCTCGGTGATGACGCCGGCGCTGGCAATGGCCAGACGCTGGCGCGGCCGGGTGAGCTTCCAGCTTTCACTGGTATCGGTATAGAGCATGGGGAACAACACCAGCATGGCAAGCCCCATGTGCGCTACCCGCACGCCGTAGCGGGTGGCGGTAATGGCGTGGCCAAGCTCGTGCAGTGTCTTGGCAAATACCAGCGCCGCTGCGTAGCCTACAAAGCCCTGCCAGCTCAGGTGCTCCACAATAGTGGTGACAAAAGTTTCCCACTGCCGCGCCACCAGAAATACGCCGGTGGCAGTCAGCGCCAGCAACGCCAGCGCGGTTGTAGGCGAGAACAGCCAAGCAAAAAATGGCATTGACTGGGCCAGCCAGCGCTGCGGACGAATCAGCGGCAGCCGAAAGAACAGGTAGTTGTGCAGCAGCCACTCGAACGGAGTTTTGGTCATTTGCGCTGACACCTGGCGCAGCCGAGCGACGGCTTGGGCGGTGTTGGCCTGCAGCAGGCTGTGCTGCGCGAAAAACAGTTGCAGCGCCGTGACGTCGGCAGGCGCGGCGCCCAGCGTGGTGTCGGCGCTAACCGATAGCGCAATCGCCTCACTGTGGCCCAAACTCCAACGCAGCATGATTTCAAAGTCCAGCCAGCCAATACGGAAGAACCGGTTGTTTACCGGGTCATGCACCATCCAGGCGGGCGAACCGTCGTGGTTTGGCGCGGCGGGCAGCAAGCGCAGCTCCTCGCGCAGTGGGGCCAAAGGCGGCGCTGACTGCCGGCCCACGGCTGGCTCCAAAGAGGCGGCGGGGCCTACAAGCCGGTCCATTCCCGAAGCGCGGCAAGTGGACGGCGAAACAAATAGTAGCCCAGCACCGCCCAGTCGCCCGAGACACGGGCCGTGCCGCGAAGGCCGATGCGGACACTGTCAGCGCCGGGCTCAAAGCGCCCACGCAGCCGATAGGCCGACACACCCTCGGGGCTGAGCACAGCTTGGTAGCTGGTTTGCAGCAACGTGGCGGGCAAGGGGTCCAGCGGCTTAGTGTGCAAAAACAGGCGCATGGGCGCACCCAGCTCGAAATTGAGCGCGTCAGCCACCGGCAGCCAAACCAGCACCCCAGCGTCGCGCGGATCAGCCAACTGCAATACCCGTTCGCCAGTTTGTACCGGCTTGCCCAGCCAGTCGTTCGGGTCGCCAAAAACGGCTACGCCGTCACGCTCGGCCACAACCACCACACGTTCAAGCGCGCCAGCGACCAAGGCCAGCTCGGCTTGTTTTTCGCTGACACGGCCGGTAGCGGACGCCAGCTCGCCCTTACTTTTGAGGTCATCAAACGAGCGCTGCTGCGCCACCAGTAAATCTGCTCTGGCCACAGCGACCCCCTGGCGAGCCACTTCGCGCTTGCTGGCCAGGGCGCTGTCGTCCAGTGAGAACAGCCGGTCACCGGCTTTGACGGTGGCGTTGGGCTGAACAAAAAAGGCGCTGACCACACCGTCTTGCGGCGAGGCCACCGCGAGCGCCGACAACGCAACCACCTCTGCGGGTGCCAGCGCAGACAGCCGCACCGGAATAAACAGGGCCGCGACCACAGCCACTGACCACCACCGGGCGCGCTTGCCCTGAAACACAGACAGCAGCCCAGTGCCAAAACGCCGTGGAGCCCGCGCTAGCGCACTCAGGCAGTAGCCATAAGCCTGGTGCACCCGGTCCAGCGCGTGGATGTCGTTGTCAGTCCAAGGCTCGTCGCGGGCATATAAGACCAGCGCAACAACCTGGCCGCCGGAGTCCCGCAGAAACGACGCCAACAGGTGCGCTGGCAACCACTCTTGCCAGCCGTCGAAAAAATCGGCGGGCGCTTGGTCAAACTCCAGCCGTTGGCAGCCGGTAGCCGCTGGCAGGCTTTGCACAAACCGACTCAACCAGATGGCGTAGGGTGAGTCTTCGGCAACGCTGACCAAACCCGACGCGGTGGTAAGCCTCATCGCGCCCCGCAAGTCAGGGGTGAAAAACGCGGCCTGGCGGAACGCTACCAGTGCCAGCGCTTCATTGACCACAGTAAAGCCCAGGGCTTGAGGGGTAGCCGCTTCAAACGCGCACTGCTCCAAGTGCAGCATGGCGTCTGCCGGCGACAAGGCGGTTGCGGCGGCAAAAGGCGCTGTGGTCATGCCCACAGCTTAACAACGCTGCGCAGCCAGACCGGCAGTCTATGGGCGCCCGGCAGGTGGGCGGTGCGCTGCTGGACACCCATCAATTGAGCGCACCGAGCAATGCAACGCCGCTCATGCCGGGCAACAGGTCTTCAGCGTTCTTGCCTATCACTGCCTCCAGCTCAATCGTCTGGCTGACCGGGTCTACCCGACTGTTGACTGCCTGCACGCGGGCTTGGTAGGACTTGCCGGTCTCGTCAATAGCTACGCTGAACAACGCACCGGGCTTGAGCTTGGCAATCATACGAGACGGGGCATTGAGCTTGAGCCGCAGCGGCCCGCTTTTGACGAGGTCCACCATCGCTTGGCCGGGCGTCACACTCATCTTGGCGCGTACATGCACCTTGGCTACACGCCCCGCCCAAGGGGCCTTGATGGTGCATTGCGCCACCTGGGCGTTTTGCAAAGCAACTTGCGCCCGAGCTTTGGCCGCGGCGCTGGCCGCCAGCGCGACTTCCACCTCACTGGCCTGCTCCAAGCCCTGCATACGGATTTTGGCCTCATGCGACTCAATAGCGCCCGACAGCTCCGCCTTGGCCATAGCCAGGCGCGCCACTGGCTCGTCACATTCAAACGCTACCAGCGTTTGCCCTTGGGCAAACGGCATCCCAATGGAGACATACAGCTGTTTAATGCTGGCCGTTACCGGGCTGGACACGGTGGTCTCACTGTCCGCCACAAGCAGTACGCGAACCGTATCGCCTGCAGCAAAGGGCACGTCGGCCGGCTTAGCCATAACCGCTGGCCGGGCTGCAGGCGCGGGCTGCGCCAGCACGGGTGCATAGCAAAAGGTCAGCACAAGACAGGCGGTGCCAGCAACAAGCCCGGGTAGCGGGCTCATTGGCTCACCTCTTGCGCCGCGCTGGCAAGCCACCGGCGTATGTCAGGCAACTTGGACGTGACGGCGGCTACCAGCGAGGCTTCGTAGGCCGAGCCGCGTGAGTCGACAGGCAACGTGGTGTCTTGTGACGCTTTGCCGGTCACACGCCCGGTTGCATCTTCCAGCGTAATCGACCAGTTGGCTTTTTCAAGGCCCTCATGCAGTACACGCTGCAATGAAAAAGTCATGGGCAGGCCGTTGGCGTTGTCAACATCGACACGGTTGCGTGCCAGCAGCTCATTGATTTGCGCGCGCATGCGCGCCTGCAGCACTGGCTCGCTAACGCCCGCTAGGCGCACAGACACGGCGGGCGCGTAGCCAAACAGGCTGGACGCCATCTTCAGCGTCTGGCCCTCGGTTAACTTCAGGTGAAGCCGAACGCGCTCGGTTAACGCCGGTAAGGTGTCGCCTTCAAATTGACCCGGCAACGGGTCAAACCCCAGCGTGTTGTACAAGCGGCCAAAAGCGATTTGCGCGGTGGCATAAGCATTGGCACGCTGGTAGCTCCCTAAAACAGCGCGCGCCTGCGTGCGGATAGCTTCAAGCTCGCTTTCAAGCCGTGCAGTGACCGCGGCCCGGGTGTAGTCGGCCAAGCGTTTATCCACTTGTGCGGCGATGTCGGCGAGTTTGAAGTCCTCTACCGCCAAACGGTAACGCTCGGTGCCCACCCGCAACTGCGTCATGATGGCCATGGACAGCGCTAGCCGGCGCGCTTGGTCGGTTTGCACTTGTTGGGTTTGCGCAGATTTCAGCGTTGGCAATGCCAGCAGTCGCAAGAGGTTCCACGAAATACGCACACCACCTTGGGTCCAGCTGTTGTTCTTTAGCAAGTTGTTGGAATCATATTGAACGCCGGCGTCCAGGCTGATTCCGGGCAGCAGGCCTAACAACTGCTTGCGTGCTTCGTCAGCAGTTATGCGAGTTTTAAAGTCTTCTTCACGCAGCTCCGGGCGCTGCAGCAACGCTAGGTCTTCGAGCTTGCGGATGTCGCTGGGCGGCGCGGGCAAGCGTGCTTCTGCGGCTTGCGCGACGACAAAGTTGACACCAGGCTCCACATTCATCAACGCAGCCAGCTCGCTGCTGGCAAAGTCCAAGTCCAGCCGACGTTGATTTAAAAATGAGATCGCGTCGAGCAAGGCACGCTGGTAGTTCAGCGCCTGAACCGGCGCGATAAGGCGCTGCGTTTCAGCCTCACGCGAACGGGTTAGCGCCAGCTGGGCACGCTCAAGAATGTCTTTGGTTTGCGCGCTCAGGCGCTGCGCACCCAGCGCGCGCCAGTAAGCCGCACGGACGTCTTGCACCAGGTTTTGAACCACCTTGCGGCGCCGCTCCTCGGCCACCAAATACTGGTCAGCCTGCTGGCGCGCGCGGTAGTACGACACGCCAAAGTCCAGCACATTCCAAGAAAACTCGGCGCCCGCTACCGAGTGGCTTTTTTCTTCCGACGTTGAAGGCCGCAGAGACTGAATGCCGTCGTCAATACCAATGCTGGTGCCACCAGAAAAATTGCTGCGGGTTTTGTAGCCAGCGCTGGCCAACACGCTGGGCAGCATGTCGTAGTTTGCGTAATCGGCAAGGCCCAAGGCCAGCGCAGACTCCATTTTTTTGAGCCGGTAGTCCAGGTTGTATTTCAAGCTGCGCGCAATCGCCTCTTCAAGGGAGACAGGGCCGTTGATCGGCGTTTGGTGGGTGTACATCGCTGCCGTGTCCGACGTCACGCGGTCGCGGACCTCGTCTGGGCTGGCCAGCTTGGGCACAACTGTGCAGCCTGCTAGCAACACCGCGGCCGCCACCGTGGCAATTTTTGTCACGCCAATGTGTGAAGGTCGGCAGGCTGCTCGCTTGAAAGCGCCGCCCTTGAGCAGGTGGATTTCAGCCTGCAGTCGGGCTTTAAGCGTGGGGGCTTTGGGCATCGGTTAATTTACCTGGACGGCGGAGTTGGTTGGCTTGTCGGGGCGCAGCGCCGGGGCTCGAAATCCCACTGCATTGCGGCGCAGTTGCGCTGCAAACCCTTCTGCTGCAAAGCGCTTAGCTGGCGGCGCGGGCAGCTCATCAGTCACGGCCTGGGTAGGTGTTGCCTTCACCGCCGCAGACGGCTTGACAGCCGCAGTTGATGCAGCATGGCCCGGCGGCAATGGCGGCGCAGTGTGCAGCTCGCCAACAGTAACCGCAAAAACCGGTGCAGCCGATACGTCGCTAGGCGCACCCGTCGCAAACGGGTCCAACAAAGTGCTAACGCTGGACGAGGCCGAGTTAAAACTGTCAACCCGTATGTGGCGAGCGAGCGACTCCAGTTGCGACGCGCGAACCGACGCCTGCACGAACAGCCCGGGCGCGCTGACCAGCGCTTCATTTCTAACAGCATGCTGGACGTACAACGCGTCTGACGCGGCAAACTCTGGCAAGTTGTCAAGCGCCAAAGCGCTTTCGGCCGCTAACTCTGCCGCACTTGCGCCGTCAGTTTGAAAAAGGCCAAGTCCCGCACGCAAACCGGTGTGTCCACGCACGTCATTGACGCTGTAGAGAACATGCAGCGCCGGCTCCATTGAAATGACCGGTGCAGGCGGTGAAGACACCGGCCGGTCAAGGGGCCGAGCCTCGTCAGCAATACGGGGGTCCTCAGACGACACCGCAATACTGACCAACGCTGTTGCCACGCCGCCCGTGCGGTCGGCTACGCTGTAGGTAAATGTTGCCACCCCATTAAAACCCACTGCAGGTGTGAAAACAACCTTTCCGTTAACGATGACGACTGAGCCTCCAACAGCGCCTTGCACCGACGTCACGCGCAAGGGGGTGCCCTGCGCGCCACGGTCATTGGACAACAAGGTTGCCACATCAATCACCAAGGCAGTAAGCCGTGGCGCGGCAAACGCATCAGGCCGCGCCGTTGTTGGTGCAGTGTCTATTTTTACAATTTCAGCCGGACGGCTAGCGCCAATGTTGCCAGCAGCATCCGTAATGCTGGCCGTCAGGCTGACCACGCCGCCATCGGGCGGATTTGCAAAGCTGCTGGTTGCGCTGCCTGCAGTGATTTGCGCCGCCGTCAACACAACACTGTTGGTGACTTGGCCATCTGTCACCGTCAGGGTGTCGCCTGCCTTGGCATCGACTGGCAAATCAATGCGTGCATTTGCCCGTTTGGACAGCTCCGAAGCGCTGATCAATCCGTCGCGATTGGCATCATCGGTTATCACCACGGTAGGCGCTGAGGGCGCGGTGGTGTCCAGCGTGAGCCGCACAGCGGTGGCCGCGCCTTGGTTGCCCGCCGGGTCTGTGGACCGCACAGTCAGGCTGTTCACGCCTTCGGCCAGGTAGCTGCCCACCGGCTCGATGCGCCAGGTGCCGCCAGCAGTAACCACCGCTGTGCCCAACACCGTTGTGCCGTTGGCGGCATACAAAGTAGCCATGTCGCCTGGCGCGCCAGTGCCGCTGAGCGCGGCGCTGGCGTTGCTGGTGAGGCTGTCGCCAATAACGCCGGTGTCGCTACTCGCGTCTGGCGTCAAGCTGGCCGTCACCGGGTCATCGACCGGTATCACCAGAACATTAACGGTGGCAGTCGCCAACCCGCCTTGGCCGTCGGCGACCGTGTAAGTAAAGCTGGCCGGACCGTTGTAGTTGGCGTCGGGCGTGAACACCACCGCGCCGCTGACTAACATCACGGTGCCATTAATTGGAT
>JAYULP010000361.1:0-1328 GCA_043763445.1 Polaromonas sp. | reverse complement strand
GTGCCGGCGTTCACGGCGGCCGGGTCATGGCGCAAGGCACGTTTGCCCAGGTGCAGGCCAACCCCCATTCGCTGACCGGCAAGTACCTCGCGGGTACGCTGAAAATTGCGGTGCCCAGCCGCCGCACCGCTTGGCTGCCGACGGTCATTAAAGCCGACCCGTTCGCTGACCGAAAGCCATCGCGCTTTGCCCCCAGCCCGGCCGCCGAGCGCCGCGCCGCGCGGGAAGCGCACCACCGCGCCACGCTGGGCAACATGCAAGCGCTGCGGGTTATTCATGCCACCGGCCACAACCTCAAAAGCGTCAGTGTCGAGTTCCCGGTCGGCCTGCTGACCTGCGTGACCGGCGTGTCCGGCTCCGGCAAATCCACGCTGGTCAACGACACACTGTATGCCGCCGTAGCCCGCACGCTGTACCGCGCGCATGAGGAAGCGGCCGAGCACGAAGCCGTTGAAGGTATCGAGCATTTCGACAAGGTCATCAATGTTGACCAGTCGCCGATTGGCCGCACACCGCGCAGCAACCCAGCGACTTACACCGGCTTGTTTACCCCCATCCGCGAGCTGCTGGCCGAGATGAACACCGCCCGTGAACGCGGCTATGGCGCAGGCCGTTTTAGCTTTAATGTGGCCGGCGGGCGCTGCGAAGCCTGTCAGGGCGACGGGCTGGTGAAAGTTGAAATGCACTTTCTGCCCGATGTGTATGTGCCTTGCGACGTTTGCAAAGGCATGCGCTACAACCGCGAAACGCTGGAAGTACAGTACAAAGGCAAAAACATCGCGCAAATCCTCGACCTCACGGTCGAAGCCGCCGCCGAGTTCTTCAAGTCTGTACCGACCATTGCGCGCAAGCTGCACACACTACTGGACGTGGGCCTGAGCTACATCAAACTCGGCCAGGCGGCGACCACCTTATCAGGCGGTGAAGCGCAGCGCGTCAAGCTGGCCCTGGAGCTGAGCAAACGCGATACCGGCCGCACGCTCTACATCCTGGACGAGCCGACCACCGGCCTGCACTTTGCCGATATTGATTTACTGCTGAAAGTGCTGCACCAACTGCGCGACGCAGGCAACACCATTGTGGTGATTGAACACAACCTCGACGTGATCAAAACAGCCGATTGGCTGATTGACATGGGCCCAGAAGGCGGCGCGGGCGGCGGTACCGTGGTGGGGGTGGGCACGCCAGAAGACATCGCGGCCAATCCGGACAGCCATACCGGACGGTATCTGAAGCGCCTGCTTTAAGTCCGAACAGGCCGCTTTTGAGCCGCCCCGTGCTGCGTGCGGGAGCTCATTGCCAATCCAAGGTTAAGTACTGATTGACCA
>JAYULP010000360.1:0-3445 GCA_043763445.1 Polaromonas sp. | reverse complement strand
GTGCCTATGGGCGGCTCGCTGGCCAGCCGGCTGCTGGAGTTGCCGCTAGCTGAGCGCTTGAGCGTCTGGCTGGACTGGGCAAAGCCAAGGCATAACTCAGCGCGAACTCAGCGCGAACTCAACACTTTGGCGGTGCTGATCTCCTGGGGACAAAAGCGCTGCGTAGCCCATCCCGCTCGCCAGGCCACCACCACGTCAAAGTTATACGGACCCTCCCCAACCAACGAATCGCCTCGCCTTGTTGTCGGCCTGCATCGGTGTACGCCAGCCGCGGCACAGGCAATCGGGCTCAACTCAAAAACTTCGGTGCACCGCGCTGCGACCGGTGGCAGCTTGAGCCGCGGTGTAGAGCTGACTCGCCGTGCCTGTCCGGCCTTTTTGGGTCGAACAATATAGCTGCCGCCGGATTCGTTGCCTCTGTAGCTACTGATTTCATAGCGCGATGAGACCTACCTTGAGGTAAAAAGCCAACGGTCTGGTGGTATTGTGGTGTGGGCCTAAGTAGGCCCACGAGCGCGCGGCAGCGCTGACTCAGTGGCGTTGCGGCGGCTGCAGCGAAGCGCTGCTGGCGTTGATAGCATGTTTGGCAGCCAGCACAGTGGCGTCATCAAAGTCATTGTCGCTGCGGGATACGGCCGACTGCAGCTCGCTCATGATGCGGGAATCGGCGCAGGCTATTGCCCATAAGCGCTGGTCTGCTCTGGCTTGGGCCGTCGCGGCAGACCAGCGGTTCAGGCCGCCAACAATGCTGCAAGACAAGGTTCGTGCCGAACTGGCAAACCCAGCCAGCACCACAAATGCCACGGCCCACAACACCATCCATACCGCCAGCATATGGCCCTCGGCAAGGGTGTCCATTACTTGGTAGGCCACCACCATCACTGCAGCGGCTATGGCCGACAGCAGCAGTGTGGACAAGCCGCGTGTGCTGGAAAAACCATGAGGCTCTCGGCGGGCCGCATCAGCCGCCGTGCCAGCACGGGCAACGCTGGGGTGTTGAGTGCAACAGTCGAGATACGCAAAGCGGGTCATGGTGGAGCCTCGGGAGTAAAAACACATTTGTCGCACCGTGGCGGCGAGTGTTCCAAGTCTAGGGTTAACACCAGTGTTGCTCAACTTTATATTTGTGATGATAACTATTCACTGCAGTGATGTCGCGAGGCTCGTATTTTGTTGTCTGGTTGACTTTTTTGACTGCTGGCTCGCCCTATGCCCAACACTAATTCAGGCCAAACGCGGCTTAACTTTCGCACGCTGGACCTGAACTTGCTGCGGGTGTTTAACGAAGTGATGGCCGAGCGCAGCCTGACCCGCGCAGCGCACAACCTGTCCCTGAGCCAGCCGGCGGTCAGCAATGCCCTGCGCCGCTTGCGCGACACCCTGGGCGACGAGTTGGTTCAGCGCTGTGGTCAGGGCATGGCTCCAACCGCGCGAGCGCTGAGTATCTGGCCCGCCGTGCGTGAGGCCCTAGAGCAACTGGAAGTCGTGTTGACGCCGAATGATTTCGTGCCCGCCTTAGCCACCAATACCTTTGTTCTGGCCATGGCTGATGCCACCGCTGCAGAGCTGGTGCCAGGCTTGATTGATATTTTTGAAAGTCAGGCACCGGGTGTGTTTTTGCGGGTGGTGCCACTGGTCACCCGAGACCCTCGCCTGCTGCTAGAAGCCGAGAGCTGCGACCTTGCGCTGGGGTATTTCCCAGCGGTGTTGGCCGACCTGACAGCGCGAGAACAGGCCGGCGAGGCTCCTGGGTTTTCGCACCTGCGCTTGTATGGCGGGGAGTATGTTTGCGTCATGCGCAAGGGGCATCCGCTGGCGGCCGCCACGCTGAGCTTGAACCAGTTTTGCGCTGCTCGCCACATGCTGGTCAGCTTTTCAGGCCGACCGTATGGTTTTATCGACGAGTCGCTCGCCTCGCTAGGGCGACAGCGCCAAGTGGTGCTTACTGTGAACCAGTTTTTCACTGCCGGGCGAGTGGTAGCTAACTCTAACTTGCTCACTGTGTTGCCACGCCACTTTGTCAGTGTCACTGGCATTGAGGACCAGCTGGTGCTGCGGCCACTGCCGTTTGAAGTGTTGCCGGTGCATGTAGAGGCGCTGTGGCACCGCCGCTCAGAGCAGCGTAGTGCGCATCTGTGGCTGCGTCAGGCGGTCATACAGGCCGCCGAAAAAGCGTTCAGCAGCAGGCGGTGACGCCACTACGCCGCACCACACCGCCCGAAAAAGACCGAACGCTGGGCGCACTTGCCAAGGGTTAAAGCACGAGGGTTTTTTCTACTTCCAACACTTTGCGGCGGGCCAGGGCCAAGTTAGATTTGCCTTTGTCCAGCACAAAGTAAATGAACAGGCCGTCTTTGGCGGCCATTGGGCGCAGGATGTGGTACTGCTTGCCCAGCGTAATCAGCATGTCTTCAATGGCATCGTTGAGGCCTAAAGCCCGCATGGTTTTCATTTTCGAGCGCACCACTTCGGTGTTACCCGCAGCGGCCACTTCTAGGTCAAGGCCGGTGCCGGCCTGACCCAAAATCATGCCACTGGTTGAGTCAACTAACGCGGCGCACATGGCGCCGTCGCAGGTGAGCAGTTCTTGCATTGCTTGAGCAATTGTTGTCATGAAAAGGAGGTGCTTTCTTTATTGATAACGCCGCAAGTTAAGCCGCCCACACCACGGCGTTATGAACAATGTGGGCTGCTCTGGGAAATAAAAAGTGCTTGCTTTAGCGTTGACGCAGCGGCTTTTACCCAACAAGTCGGTGGGCAGCTGCATTAACTGATAAAAATTGACATCACTACGCTACTACACCGTTGCCTTCCAACGCGCGTGCGGCCTGCTTGGAGAAATAAAGCACCTGCCCGACGACAGCATCGTTGCCGGTGATGATACTGATCATCAATGATGTGTCAGCGCGGCGGACCTGCAAAATTGCGAGGTAGCCGCCATGTGCCTCAATGGTCACGCTGCTGCAGTTGCCCAAGCCACTTTCCTCGCCTGCTAACACGCCCAGCGCTGCCAGCGAGCTGGCCATGGCGGCCAAGCGGGCAACCTGAGCGGTATTTTCCACCTGAGAGGCTAGCTCAAAGCCGTCCTCAGTCGAAATGACAACCGCTTTAGCCCCCTTGATCTGGCTCATCAGCTGGTGGCATGTGCGCAGTGCAGCGCTTTGAAGTGTGGCAGTTATGGCCATGAGTCGTCCGGTGTCTTAGCTTCAAGTTGAAGCAGCAGTAATTCAAGTAATTGAGTGACCTGCACCGGGTCACGCACGTCGCAGGCCAGCACAGGGCACAGCACGCCCCGCTCGCTCATGCGGCTGGCGAACTGCTCCATGTCCGGCTCTGGGTGTGTCTCGGTCCGGCCAACGGCAATGACACAGGCAGTGTCTTCAATGAGCTGTGCAAATCCGCGAAGATAAGTGTCCAGATCAGCCAGTGGGTCAGGCTGGCTGTT
>JAYULP010000359.1:0-3449 GCA_043763445.1 Polaromonas sp. | reverse complement strand
CTATTTATTGGCGCGGGTACCAACAACTTCAATTTCCACCCGGCGGTTCTTGGCACGGCCTTCGGCGGTTTTGTTGTCAGCCACTGGCTGCTTTTCGCCCTTACCTTCAGTGTAGACGCGGTTTTTCTCAATTCCTTTCGAAACCAAGTACGCTTTGACGGCCTCCGAGCGGCGCACAGACAGCTTTTCGTTGTAACTATCGCTACCGGCCGCGTCAGTATGACCGACTGCAATTATCACTTCTAGATTGATGGCTTGAATTTTTCCAATCAAGTCGTCTAATTTTGCTTTACCGGCCGGTTTGATCACCGATTTGTCAAAGTCAAAAAACGCATCTGCAGCATATGTAACTTTGATCGCAGCAGGAGGAGCAACAACCACTGCAGCTGGCGCAGCTATCGCGACTGGTGGCACCACAGGCGTGGCCGCTGGGACCACAGCTGGGGCAATGGCACCGTCGCAACCTGGCGCAGCCGTTGCCGGTGTCCAATTGGCATCGCGCCAGCACAGCTCATTTGTTCCGTTTTTCCAAACCAGCTCGCTGCTGCCGTTTTTCCAATTGTCGATCGTCTGTGCACCAGCGGCGGTAACAAGCGCTGCTGAAGCAAACAACATTGCCACTTTGTTGAGTTTCTTCATGGTTCTCCTCTAGAGAAAAGCCGCAGACGTGCTGCGATTAATAGTTTTCACGCCTTGAATGACCATCACACAAAGCGGTATCCTAATTGTGCCACAGCTAATTGGACCGCCATCCGGGCCATTGGCTCCGTCCGACATCGAACAGGAAAACACTCTAAATTGTTGTTCACCGGCCACAATTTATTCCGGTTCTGATCACGCCTTAAAATGGTTTTTTTAATTTACACGGCTTGCCCGTCATCCAAGCTCGACATGACTCAGTTTGCTAAAGAAACCTTGCCGATTAGCCTAGAAGAGGAAATGCGCAGGAGTTACCTCGACTACGCGATGAGCGTAATTGTTGGGCGTGCGCTACCTGATGCGCGTGACGGCTTAAAGCCAGTACATCGACGTGTTCTGTTCGCTATGCACGAGCTGAGCAATGATTGGAATCGTCCGTACAAAAAGTCCGCTCGGATCGTAGGTGACGTTATCGGCAAATACCACCCGCACGGTGACCAGTCTGTCTACGACACGATTGTGCGGATGGCACAAGATTTCTCGCTTCGCCACATGCTGGTTGACGGCCAAGGTAATTTTGGCTCGGTTGATGGCGACAATGCTGCAGCAATGCGCTACACCGAGATTCGACTGGCAAAAATCGCACATGAATTGTTGGCTGATTTAGACAAAGAGACGGTCGACTTTGGCCCTAACTACGACGGTAGTGAGCAAGAACCATTGGTCATGCCCACCCGACTGCCGAATCTGCTGGTCAACGGATCTGGCGGAATCGCTGTCGGTATGGCAACTAACATCCCGCCACACAACCTCAACGAAGTGGTCGATGCCTGCTTGCACTTGCTAAAACACGGCAATGCAAGCATCGACGAGTTGATGGAAATCGTGCCTGCACCGGACTTCCCCACTGGGGGCATTATTTACGGCATCAATGGCGTCAAAGACGGGTACCGTACCGGGCGCGGGCGGGTTGTCATGCGTGCCAAGTGCCACTTCGAAGATATCGATAAGGGCCAAAGGCAATCCATCATTGTCGATGAGCTGCCCTATCAAGTTAACAAAAAAACTCTACAAGAGCGCATGGCCGAGCTGGTACATGAAAAGAAAATCGAAGGCATTAGTCATATTCAGGACGAGAGCGACAAGTCCGGCATGCGGCTTGTGATCGAACTCAAGCGCGGCGAAGTTCCAGAAGTGGTGCTCAACAACCTGTACAAGCAAACGCAACTGCAAGACACCTTCGGCGTGAACATGGTGGCGCTTGTAAATGGACAGCCGAAGCTGTGCAACCTTAAAGACTTGATTCACGTCTTTCTTTCTCATCGCCGGGAGGTGGTAACCCGCCGCACGGTGTTCACCTTGCGCAAGGCGCGTGAACGTGGCCACGTTTTGGAGGGCTTGGCCGTAGCCTTGGCCAATATTGATCAATTTATCGCCATCATTCGCACTGCTCCTACGCCGCCTGTCGCAAAAGCCGAGCTGATGTTGCGCCCTTGGGATAGCGAGCTGGTGCACAAAATGCTGACGCGTGCGCGCACGAGCGGTGCCGTCGTGGATGCAGGTGACTACCGCCCGGATGGGCTAGACGCATCTTTTGGCATGGGCAGCAGTGGACTTTACCGACTGTCCGATACCCAAGCACAAGAAATCCTACAGATGCGTCTTCAGCGCTTAACGGGCTTGGAACAAGACAAGATCGTTACTGAATACAAACAAGTCATGTCAGAAATTGACGACTTACTGGACATTCTTGCAAAACCAGAGCGTGTTGCAGTCATCATCGCCGAAGAGCTCTCGGCCATTCGACAGGAATTCGGACAAACGAAAGCAGGCGCTCGCCGAAGTCATATTGAGCACAGCTCTTTTGACCTGAGTACAGAAGACCTCATCACGCCCACGGACATGGTGGTGACGCTGTCGCACACTGGTTATGTCAAAAGCCAGCCGCTGTCCGAATACCGGTCGCAAAAGCGCGGAGGACGCGGAAAGCAAGCGACGGCAACCAAACAGGACGACTGGATCGAACAGTTGTTTATTGGCAATACACACGACTACATTCTTTGCTTTTCAAATCGGGGGCGTTTGTATTGGTTAAAAGTCTGGGAAGTGCCGGCGGGGTCAAGGGGCTCGCGTGGTCGGCCAATCGTCAACATGTTTCCGCTTCAAGACGGCGAAAAAATTACAGTTGTGTTGCCGTTGACAGGCGAGAAAAGAACCTTTCCGGCCAACCAGTTTGTATTCATGGCGACCTCCAAAGGAACGGTTAAAAAAACTGCGCTCAGCGAATTCAGCAACCCGCGCAAAGCCGGCATTATTGCTGTGGACTTGGACGAAGGTGACTACCTGATTGGTGCTTCGCTGACGGACGGCTCGCATGACGTGATGCTGTTCAGCGATGGCGGCAAAGCCGTAAGATTCGACGAAAACGACGTCAGACCGATGGGACGAAATGCGCGCGGTGTCCGCGGCATGACGGTAGACGAGGGTCAAGGCGTCATTGCAATGCTGGTCGCTGAAGATGAGCAACAAAGTGTGCTGACCGCTACACAAAACGGATTCGGCAAGCGCACGTTAATTACCGAGTACACACGACACGGCCGCGGCACCAAGGGGATGATCGCTATTCAACAAAGTGAGCGCAACGGCAAGGTCGTAGCGGCGACGCTGGTTCATGTCGAAGATGAAATTATGTTGATAACTGACCGCGGTGTGTTGGTGCGCACCCGGGTAAGTGAAATCCGGGAGATGGGCCGCGCCACGCAAGGCGTCACCTTGATTGGGCTAGACGAAGGCTCCCAGCTCAGCGGCGT
>JAYULP010000358.1:0-3454 GCA_043763445.1 Polaromonas sp. | reverse complement strand
CATGGCGAATTCCGAGACCGAAAATAAACCGGGGCAATGTGGTTTGCTTGGAGTTTTCAACTGCCTGCAGCAAGTTGCGAGCGGACTTGTCGGCCATGCGCTCAAGACCGGCGAGCGCCGCGAAGCCCAGCTTGTACAAGTCAGGCAGCGTGCGGATCAGGTGGGCGTCCACCAGTTGCTCGACCAGTTTGTCGCCAAGGCCATCGACCTCGACTGCGCGCCGATGGGCAAAATGCAAAATCGCTTCTTTGCGTTGTGCGCCGCAAAACAGCCCGCCCGTGCAGCGGTAGTCGGCCTCACCGTCTTCGCGCAGCGCGTCAGAGCCGCAAACTGGGCAGGCCGTGGGCATGGTGAACTGCGGCGCATCTGGCAGCCGTTTGTCCAGCACCACGCTGACAACCTCCGGGATCACATCGCCAGCGCGGCGCACGATCACTGTATCGCCCACCCGAACGTCCTTGCGACGTGCTTCGTCTTCGTTGTGCAGCGTGGCGTTAGTGACCGTGACTCCGCCGACGAACACCGGGGCCAACTTAGCCACCGGGGTGAGCTTGCCTGTACGCCCGACTTGCACGTCAATGGCCAGCACGCTTGTTAATTGCTCTTGCGCCGGGTATTTATGGGCAACAGCCCAGCGCGGCTCACGCGCTGCAAAGCCCAGTGCTTTTTGCAACGCCAGCGTGTTGACCTTGTACACAACGCCATCAATGTCGTAGGGCAAGTCACTGCGTAGCGCCGCTATCTGGTCGTGAAACGCTACTAATTCAGTAGCACCAAAGGCAATAGACGTAAGGGCCTCTACTGGAAAACCCCATTTTTTCAGAGTTTGGAGCAGTTCAAAGTGATTTTCAAAGGCTAGCCCACCTTCTGCAGGCGCCGTGACTTCGCCCACGCCGTAGGCAAAAAAACTCAACCGGCGCTGCGCTGCAATGCCTGAATCGAGTTGCCGCACGGCGCCTGCTGCTGCATTGCGCGGGTTGACAAAGGTTTTCTCGCCTTTGACCCCGGCAGCAATTTTGGCGCGCTGCTTGTCATTGAGTGCCTCAAAGTCGGCCCGCCGCATGTACACCTCGCCGCGCACTTCAACAACAGCTGGCGCGTCTGGCGGCAGGCGCAACGGAATTTGCGCAATGGTGCGGATGTTCTTCGTCACGTCTTCACCGGTCTCGCCGTCGCCGCGTGTAGCGGCTTGCACCAACACGCCGTGCTCGTAACGCAGGCTCATGGCTAGGCCGTCAAACTTTAGTTCAGCCACGTAGGCCACGGGCGGCGACTGCAGCGTCAAACCCAACTCGCGGCGAATGCGCGCGTCGAAGTTTTGCGCGCCGCTAGCTTCGGTGTCGGTTTCAGTGCGGATGCTCAACATCGGGATACGGTGCCGCACGCTGACAAACTGGCTAAGCGGTTTGCCGCCCACCCGCTGAGTCGGCGAGTCGGCTGACACAAGCGATGGGTGCTCGGCCTCCAGCGACTGCAGTTCATTGAACAAGCGGTCGTACTCGGCATCCGGCAGGCTGGGCTCATCGAGCACGTAGTAGCGGTGCGCGTGAAGTGCCAGCGTTTCGCGCAGACTCCTGAGTCGAGCCTCGATCAAATCGGTGCGGCTCGGCGTAGCAGCGGTGGAAAAATCGCGCACAGTGGTCAGCAAAACAAGCGACGCGCCAGCGCTGAGCCGGCCGCAATGTCGTGCCCTTGCAGCGTCAGGTACAGCGCCTCAAGGTCGGTGTTGATCACATCCATGGCTTCAGGCCGAATCGGCATGCCGTTGTTGTCAATAATCACGCCGTCCATGGTCCTTGCCAGTGCGATAGCGCACTGGCACAAAAGGGCAAACGGGCGCTCGCTGTGCGGCACCTGCGGCACATCGAGCGACAGCGTGATTTCTTGCAGCGCGGTGTCCTCAGGTGCTTGCGCCATGGCGGCCTGCGCGTCAAACGACAGGCCCAGCACAGCGGCAAAACCCGGCTGGCTCGCGGGTAACACCATGCGCCCCGGTAACGCTCCCGCCACAAAGCCCACACGGCCAGCGCACTGCTGCACATAGCCAGGGCTCCAGGCGGTGGTGATGGCACGCAAAGTAAAGCTGAGCTGCGCGTCGTGCGCGCTGGCAAACTGGTCAAGTTCACGCGCTCTTGCGACTTCTTCGATCATGTCGGGAAATTCAGCCTCGCCGCCCAAAGCATCAGCAAAGGCCTGCGCCTTGATGACAAATTCTGAGTATTCGATCTGGTTTAGCGCGCCAGTGCGGTTGGCCAACTGCACCGCGCACTGAAATGCGCTGTAGCGCTCGCCTACCGCCGGAAACTGCCATTGCCCAGTGCTGGCACTTAGGCCTTCAATACCAAACGGCTTGCTGCCCACGCGCCGGGTGGTCGGCATTGCCGCCAACGCCGCTTCACCCGACACCACGCCTTCAACCACCACCGGCGCGATGACATCAATCAGCGCATCAAGCATTGGGCTTTTTTCGATCGCTGCTAAGCCCAACACGTTTGCAAATGAGGGCTCGCCAGGCACGGTATCTGGGCCGAAATCGAAGCTAGGCTCTCGGCGCTCGGCGCAAAGGGTGTTGTCGGCGCTGTCAAATGGTGCATTCTCGCTGGTGCCGGTGTCACCGGCGTGGGGCGACATTGGCTCGGCCAGCATCTCATCGGGCGGCGTTGGCTGACGCGGTGCGTTGCGCTTGGACGACCAGGCGCTGTGCGCTACCACGGCGCAGAGAATTACGCCGCCGGCAATGGCCAAACTGATTTGAAGGGTGCTCATTGTTGATGATCTGGTTAATTTGGCAATGGTGCCAGCGCTGTCAAGCCGCCGAAAACTCCAGCGCAGCTTGCATGTCAACCGCTACGATTCTCGACACGCCCTGCTCCTGCATGGTCACGCCGATGAGTTGTTGGGCCATTTCCATAGCGATTTTGTTGTGACTGATAAACAAAAACTGGGTGCCTTTACTCATGCTTTGCACCAGTTTGGCATACCGCTGCGTGTTGGCGTCGTCCAACGGCGCGTCAACTTCGTCTAGCAAACAAAAAGGCGCTGGGTTGAGCTGAAATATCGCAAACACCAGCGCTATCGCCGTCAGGGCTTTTTCGCCACCGGACAGCAGGTGAATTGTCTGATTTTTTTTGCCCGGTGGCTGGGCCATCACCTGCACACCAGCATTCAAAATCTCGTCGCCAGTCATCATCAGTTTGGCGTTACCGCCGCCGAACAGCTCTGTGAACAGCCAGCCAAAGTGGCCATTGACCGCCTCAAAGGTGCTGGCCAGAAGCTCGCGCGTTTCCATGTCAATTTTTTTAATTGCGTCTTCAAGCGTCGCCATGGCTTCATTTAGGTCGGCTGACTGGGCGTCGAGAAACTGCTTGCGCTCCCGCGCCGTAGCCAGCTCACCCAGGGCGGCGAGGTTGACAGCGCCTAGCGCTACGACTTCGCGGCCAATCCGATCAATTTC
>JAYULP010000357.1:0-8688 GCA_043763445.1 Polaromonas sp. | reverse complement strand
ATGCACCGCTCGCCAATGCCGCGCTTTGGGCTCAGCAGTCGGGCAGCTCGGTACTGCCGTTGTGGGTTGATGAGCCTGATATGTGGGCGCAGCCCGATGCGGCCGCTCAGCATGCTGGATTTGCCAATGAATGCCTTGTCGAGCTGGCGCAGTGGATAGTCGCTGACGGCGGGAACCTGTGCCGCTTGCGTGGCGACATGGTGGCGCAATTGGCTCGGCTGCACAGCGTGATCGGCCCGTTTGTGTTGGCTAGCCATGAAGAAACCGGCAACGGCTGGAGCTTTGCGCGTGACGTGGCGGTGGGCCAGTGGTGCAGCGCGAACGGGGTGCAGTGGCGGGAATTTCCGAGCAATGGCGTGGTGCGGCGGCTGTTGTCCCACGGCGGCGGGCGCAATCGCTGGAGCCAGCACAAAGCTGCGCGCATGGACGCGCCGACTTTGGCACCGCCCGCAGGCGTGCGCTGGATGTCGCCAGAAAAATTAGTAAAGTTAGTCGCCAGTGGCGACTTTACTGCTGCCGACATCCACTTAATTGGCCGAGACAAACCAGCGCGTCAGCGGGGTGGCCGCCGTGCAGCGGTTGCTGAACTTAACAGCTTTTTGCAGCAACGCGGCCAGCACTATCGGTTTGAGATGTCCAGTCCAGTGACAGCGCCGCAAAGTTGCTCGCGCATCTCTGCCCATCTGGTGTGGGGTACTTTGAGCGTGCGCGAGTGCTTGCAGGCAGTTACCCGGCGTCGTTTGGCGCTGCAGGCGCTGCCGGCTGAACAGCGGCCTGCTGGGTTTTTGCAGTCGTTGCGAAGTTTTGAAGGGCGGCTGCATTGGCATTGCCATTTCATTCAAAAACTCGAATCTGAGCCTGCCATTGAGCGGCGCAATGTGAACCGCGGCTTTGACGGCCTGCGCAATGAAGGTGAACAAGGCGAGTTGACTGCCCAAGAGCAGCAACGCTTGCACGCGTTTTGCACCGGCCAGACCGGGTTTCCGTTTGTTGACGCTTGCCTGCGCAGTCTGGCAGCCACCGGGTGGATTAACTTTCGTATGCGTGCCATGTTGATGAGTTTTGCCGCCTACCAGCTGTGGCTGCACTGGCGCCACCCAGGCCTGCACCTAGCGCGCGAGTTTCTGGACTACGAGCCGGGCATTCACTGGAGCCAGTGCCAGATGCAGTCCGGCGTGACGGGTATTAACACTATCCGCATGTACAGCCCGGTCAAGCAAAGCCATGACCAGGACCCCAGCGGTGCGTTTATCCGCCAGTGGGTGCCTGAGCTGCGCAGTGTTGATGCGGTACCCAACGAATTCATTCACGAGCCTTGGTTAATGCCAGCGCCGCCCGCTGGTTATGCCGCCCCCATCGTTGATTTGAAAGCGGCCACGCTAGCCGCAAAAAATCATATCTACGGCAAAAAAGCCGAGCCCGCAGTACAGGCCGAGGCGCTGCGGGTGTTTGAAAAACATGGCTCGCGCGCGTCGAATCGGGAAGGCGTGCGCCGCAAAGCAGCTAAAAAGCCTGTGGTCGCGCAAAACGGCTCACTGCAGCTGAGTTTGGAGCTGTAAACCACCGCTGTAGAGTTGAAATAAGAGCAAATTGGATGTCTGCCGTCATGTTTATTGCCTGTTTAGCTATGGTTTTAATAGCGTTAGTACTCCAGCCGCTCAGGCCGCACTTCCTGCAAGATCGTGGTGGCAATTTCTTCGATGGACTTGGTGGTGGTGGACAGCCAGCGAATGCCCTCGCGCCGCATCATGGCTTCGGCCTCATGCACCTCATGGCGGCAGTTTTCAAGGCTGGCATAGACCGAGTTGGGCCGACGCTCATTGCGAATCTGACTCAAACGCGCAGGTGCAATCGTCAAGCCAAATATTTTCTTGCGGTGCGGCACCAACGCGGGTGGTAGCTGGCGGCGGTCAAAATCTTCTGGGATAAGCGGGTAGTTAGATGCTTTCAGGCCATGCTGCATCGCCAGGTAAATGGAGGTCGGCGTTTTGCCGCTGCGGCTTACTCCCACCAAAATCACGTCAGAGCCGGCCAGGTCTTTGTTGCTTTGGCCGTCGTCGTGGATCAGTGAAAAGCTAATCGCTTCCATGCGCTCGTCGTAGGCTTTGCTTTTGGATGCGTCAGAAAAGCGGCCCACCCGGTGGTTCGACTTCATGCCCAGTTCTGCTTCCAAAGGAGCTACAAACATGCCAAACAAATCCAACAACATGCCGTTGCAGTTGTTTTCAATTACAGCCACGATGTCCATATTAGCCAGCGTGGTGAAAACAATAGGGCGATGGCCCTCAATTTGTGCGGTGTGGTTAATTTGCCGCAACACCTGAAATGCCTTGTCCACGCTGTCAACAAACGGCAAGCGAATATGCCGCGCTTTGGTCTCAAACTGGGCCATCAGCGCATTGCCAAAGGTCTCTGCCGTGATGCCGGTACCGTCAGAGATATAAAAAACAGTGCGTTGGGACATAAAAAAGGTGCTGCAGTAGGGCTGCGGCCAGCGCAGGGCTTGCAGTGGTCGGCCGGTACACTTGCCGCCATTATCTCGCCTGTTTTACTGCCTTTTTTCAATTTTGCAGTGCCCGGTTGAACATGCATGGCAACTGGGCCTGAAAACAAGATTGCTCGCAGCGTGCCTGTTGTTGACCGGCGGCCCATCACCCGTTTTTAAACCTACCGGAGTTTTTTGTATGTCTAAGCTTTTCGAGGCAACCGCGCTGGTTGTTCCATTTGAAAACCTGAGGATGACTGACGTCGAAGCCGTTGGCGGCAAAAATGCCAGCTTAGGCGAGATGATCTCCCAGCTGCCTGGCGGCGTCGATGGTGTGCGGGTACCCACTGGCTTTGCCACCACTGCCCACGCTTTTCGCACTTTTTTGGCGCACAACGGGCTGCACGCCAAAATCAACGCGGTGCTCGATGTGCTGAACACCGACGACGTGCGCGCCCTGGCCAGTGCCGGCAGTGCTATTCGCGCCTTGGTCGAGGCCCAGCCGTTTCCTGCTGACTTTGAGCAAGCTGTGCGCGACAGCTTTGCCGCCCTGAGCGCGGGCAATGACCACGCCAGCTTTGCTGTACGCTCCTCCGCCACGGCCGAAGACCTGCCGGATGCTTCATTTGCCGGTCAGCAGGAAACTTTTTTGAATGTTGTGGGCATTGACGATGTGCTGCACAAGATGAAAGAGGTGTTTGCCAGCCTGTACAACGACCGCGCAATCAGCTACCGCGTACACCAAGGTTTTGCCCATGCGGACGTCGCCTTGTCGGCCGGTGTGCAGCGCATGGTGCGCAGCGACAAGGGCGCGGCTGGCGTGATGTTCACCATCGACACTGAAAGCGGTTTTGAGGACGTGGTGTTCATCACCTCCAGCTACGGCTTGGGCGAAACCGTGGTGCAGGGCGCAGTAAACCCGGACGAGTTCTATGTCCACAAGCCGATGCTCAGGGCCGGAAGGCGGGCAGTGATTCGCCGTAACTTAGGCTCCAAGCTGCTGCAGATGGAATTCACCACGGCAGATGAGAAAAAAGCGACTGGTAAGCTGGTCAAGACCACCGACGTGCCGGCCGAGCTGCGTAACCGCTACTCGCTGGGCGACGCAGACGTTGAACTGCTTGCCAAGTACGCGCTCATTATTGAGGCCCATTACGGCCGCGCGATGGATATCGAGTGGGGCAAAGACGGCACTGACGGATTGATCTACATCCTGCAAGCGCGGCCTGAAACGGTCAAAAGCCAGTCTAAGGGCAAAGCCGAGTTGCGCTATACGCTCAAGGCCCACCAGGCCATGGGCACCAAGCTCGCCACCGGCCGCGCTATTGGCCAGAAAATTGGCACCGGACCGGTTCGCATTGTGCAAGACATCAAAGACATGGACCAGGTGCAACCGGGCGATGTTCTGGTCACTGACATGACCGACCCGAACTGGGAGCCGGTGATGAAGCGCGCCAGCGCCATTGTCACCAACCGGGGTGGCCGCACCTGCCACGCTGCCATCATTGCGCGTGAGTTGGGTATTCCCGCCGTGGTCGGCTGTGGTGATGCAACCAGCACCCTCAAAGACGGCATGCTAGTGACGGTCAGCTGCGCCGAAGGTGACACTGGCAATATCTACGATGGCCTGCTGGAGACCGAAGTCACCGAGGTGCAGCGCGGTGCCATGCCGCCGATTGACATCAAAATCATGATGAACGTCGGCAACCCACAGCTGGCGTTTGATTTTTGCCAAATCCCCAACCAGGGCGTGGGACTGGCCCGGCTGGAATTCATCATCAACAACAACATCGGTGTGCATCCCAAAGCGATTCTGGACTACCCGAGTGTGGCTGCCGACCTGAAAAAAGCAGTAGAAAGCGTGGCCCGCGGCCATGCGTCGCCGCGTGCGTTTTATGTTGACAAGGTCGCCGAAGGTATCGCCACAATTGGCGCGGCGTTTTGGCCGAAGCCGGTGATTGTTCGCCTGTCAGACTTCAAGTCCAACGAGTACCGAAAGTTAATTGGAGGCTCGCGTTACGAGCCGGAAGAAGAAAACCCAATGCTGGGTTTTCGGGGTGCAGCGCGCTACATCAGCGAGACTTTCCGCGAAGCCTTCGCGATGGAGTGCGAAGCCGTCAAGCGCGTGCGCAATGACATGGGTCTGACGAACGTCGAGGTCATGGTGCCCTTTGTACGAACGCTGGGGCAGGCGGCGGCGGTAACTGAGCTACTGGCTGAGCACGGCCTAAAACGCGGTCAAGACGGACTGCGCATCATCATGATGTGCGAGGTGCCAAGCAACGCCGTGCTGGCCGACCAGTTTCTTGTGTATTTCGACGGGTTCTCCATCGGCTCCAACGACCTGACTCAGCTTACCCTGGGTTTGGACCGTGATTCAGGGCTAGAGGTTTTAGCCAAGGACTTTGACGAGCGCGACCCGGCGGTCAAGGCGCTACTGAGCATGGCGATCACCGCTTGCAAAAAAGCCGGTAAATACGTGGGTATTTGCGGCCAAGGCCCTAGCGACCACCCGGACTTCGCCCAGTGGCTCAAAGAGCAAGGCATTGGCTCCATGTCGCTAAACCCCGACACCGTCATCGCAACTTGGAAGCAGCTGGCGAGCTGACTGCAGCGGGGACCTAAAAGTTCCGCTAAAGCTGGAAGGGGGGGCGTGCCGGCCACCGGTTGCGCGTGTGCTGCGAGGCAAAGTAGTAGGCAAAAGCCGAGCGCAGCTGCGGCACCAGCTTGGTCTGCCCGCAGGCGCACAGCTGGCTTTAGCGGCGGTGCCTAGAACAATTGAGCAAGGGTAGGGGCGCTATACTCATGGGCTTCGCCTTGCCGCACCCTTCACGACGCTGGGGCGGCTTTTATCAACCCAAAAGGAAACTACATGCGTCACTACGAGATCATTTTGATGATCCACCCGGATCAAAGCGAACAAGTCCCAGCCATGCTGGAGCGCTACAAAGGCATGATTACCGCCGGCGGTGGTGCCATTCACCGGGTTGAAGATTGGGGCCGCCGCCAGTTGGTGTATTTGATTCAGAAGTTGGCCAAGGCTCACTATATTTGTATCAACATTGAGGCCAGCCAAGCGGTCATGGAAGAAATTGAACACGCTTTCAAATTCAACGATGCTGTTTTGCGCCACCTCACCGTGGTCAGGAAAAAAGCCGATACCGGCCCTTCGTTGATGATGCGTAACGTCGAGCGCGAAGAAGCCCGTAAAACGCAACAGGCCGAATACGCCGCTTCTTAATGCGCCTGCGTTGAGTTGTCTCGTAGCGCTGCCGCCATCGAAATAAAGTGAACCATGTCGAGCTGACAGCCTGCATCGCAGAGGCCAGCGCCCTTCGCTACACGCCAGCCGGCATTACAGTAGCCAATTTTGTCCTCGAGCACGAGTCTGAAGTTGTGCATGCAGGTGTAGCTAGGCAAGTCAAGTTGACACTCAGAGCGGTGGCTTTCGCTGCACTGGCTGAGCAAAGCAGCCAACTGCCTTTGGGCAAACTGCACCGGTTTACTGGTTTTTTGAGCAACGCGCGAAGCAGTAAAAGCCTTGTTTTTAACCTTCACGCTATCGACCCGCTAACCCGTTAACCCGTTAGTGCAGACTCAGTCTGAATGTCGGGTTGGTTAGTTTTTTTAATTTATCGCTTATTTTTCTGGAGCCCACCATGGCCGGACCAAAACGTTTTAACAAAGACAAGCGCCCCAAGCGCAACACCCAATCTTTGCTGTTCAAGCGCAAGCGCTTTTGCCGCTTCACCGCAGCGGGCGTCGAAGAAATCGACTACAAAGACATTGACACTTTGCGCGACTTTGTCTCGGAAAATGGCAAGATCATCCCGGCCCGCTTGACTGGCACCCGCGCCATTTTCCAGCGCCAAGTCAACACCGCTGTCAAGCGCGCTCGCTTTTTGGCAATGTTGCCGTACAGCGACCAGCACCGTAGCCTGTAAGGAGCACATTTATGCAAATCATTTTGCTCGACAAAGTCGTCAACCTCGGCACTTTAGGTGACATCGTCAAGGTCAAAGACGGTTACGCACGGAACTTCCTGATCCCTTCTGGCCGGGCCCGCCGCGCTACTGCTAACAACAAGGCGGAGTTTGAGGCCAAGCGCGTTGAATTGGAAAAAGCAGCAGCTGCCAAGCTGACTGAATCACAAGCCCAAGGCGAAAAACTGGCGGGTATCACCGCCAAGTTGACCCAAAAAGCCGGCGTTGATGGCCGCTTATTTGGCTCTGTAACCAACGCCGACATTGCTATCGAGCTGACCAAGCAAGGCTTTCCTGTGAGTAAAGCTCAGGTGCGAATGCTCAATGGTCCCCTGAAAACTGTGGGCGAGCATGCTGTCAGTGTGGCGCTACACACCGATGTCACTGTGCAAATCACAGTAGCGGTGTACGGCGAGACTGCTTGAGCCCTGACTGTGCTGTTGCAAAAAAGCCGCTCTTGGGAGCGGCTTTTTTTATGTGGAGGTTTGTTAACGCACGCGGCGTCAGAGCGAGCGCTTTATGCACTGGTAACAGCCAGTAATCCACTGAATTTACCTCAGTTGTCCACAGCGTTATACCTAGACTAATTCCGTGACTTTTGAGCAACCTGCATCGTACGATGAGGCGCTACGGTTTGCCGTCAGCGCAAAACCTATGAATCGACAACGACCTTGATGTCTGCACTTCCAAGCCAATACGACGAGTCCGGTTTCAGTGGTGATCGGCAAATTGCCCAGCTGCGCATTCCACCGCACTCGATTGAGGGCGAGTCCAGCGTACTGGGCGGCCTGTTGCTCGACAACGGGGCGTGGGACCGGGTGGGCGACCTGCTCAGTCATGAGGATTTTTACCGCCATGAACACCAGCTGATTTACGCCGCCATTGGCACGCTGATCAATGCGTCCAAGCCGGCTGACATCATCACCGTGTTTGAGCGGCTGCAAAGCCTGGGCAAGGCTGACGAAATGGGCGGGTTGAGCTACCTCAATGCGCTAGCGCAGTATGTGCCCAGCGCTGCCAATGTTCGCCGCTACGCCGAAATCGTTCGGGAGCGCTCCATCTTGCGCAAGCTGGTCAGCGCCAGCGACGAGATCGCTACTGCAGCTTTCACCACCGGTGGCAAACCGGTGTCCACCATCCTGGACGAGGCAGAGCAAAAGATTTTCAAGATAGGCGAGCAAGGCTCGCGTTCGCAGCAGAACTTCCAAAGCATGGACACGCTGGTTGTTGACCTGCTGGACCGCGTGACCGAAATGTCAGAAAACCCGAACGACGTGACGGGCGTTCCCACCGGCTTTGTTGACCTTGACCGCTTGACGTCGGGATTTCAAGCGGGCGACTTGATCATCTTGGCAGCACGGCCATCGATGGGTAAAACCGCACTGGCAATCAATATTGCCGAGCATGTCGCGCTGAACGAGGGCCTGCCGGTAGCGGTTTTCTCGATGGAGATGGGCGCCTCTCAACTGGCAGTGCGTATTGTGGGCTCTATTGGCCGTATTGATCAGACCCACCTGCGCACCGGCGCGTTGACTGACGACGAGTGGCCCCGCCTGACCGAAGCGATTGAAAAGCTCCGTAATATTTCGCTGCACATTGACGAGACACCGGGCCTGACGGTCAGCGAGCTGCGTGCTAATGCGCGCCGGCTGTCCCGTCAATGTGGCAAGCTAGGCCTGATCGTGGTGGACTATTTGCAGTTGATGAGCGTGTCCTCCAGCATGAGCGACGAGAACCGTGCGACGGCGGTTGGCGAGATCTCGCGTGGCTTGAAAATGCTGGCTAAAGAACTGCAATGTCCGGTCATTGCGCTGTCTCAGCTCAGCCGGGGCGTAGAGTCCCGAACCGACAAGCGGCCAATGATGAGCGACCTGCGCGAGTCCGGCGCCATTGAGCAAGACGCTGACATCATCATGTTTATCTACCGCGATGAGTACTACACCAAAGAGGCCTGCAAAGAGCCCGGTGTGGCTGAAGTCATCATCAGCAAGCAGCGAAACGGGCCCACAGGCACGGTCAAGCTCGCGTTCATCAGCCGAATTACCAAGTTTGAAAGCTTGGCACGGGGCGCGCAAGCAGACTACTGAGCCTGACCTAGGCACGGCGCGCAATCGGCGACCCGCCGGCCTCAGAGCGCATACGCTGGGCCACCGACCCAGACTCTCCAGCGACGTTTTCAGCGCCGTTAACTAGGCCAGCTGCCGCTGGGTTTTGATGGTT
>JAYULP010000356.1:0-3474 GCA_043763445.1 Polaromonas sp. | reverse complement strand
CATTGACTACCCCGATTTCTTCGACTCCCACGGGTGACGCAACCGAGTAGGTGAAAGTCGGCACTGCGCCATTGAAGTGCGGGCTTGGGGTGAACGTCAGCAGGTTGCCTGCGCCAAGGGCCACCAGACCATCGGCCACCACGACAGCCGCGCCGCCAGGGGTGAGCGCAATGCCGTTGATTTTGGTGATTTGCGGCGTAGCACCTTCAAAATTATCAGCGGACGCGCCGTTGGTGCCCAAGATCGGGTTAAAACTAATGGCAGCGCCTTCTAGCGTGGTCACAGCGTCGCCAGCCGTGTCTTTGACGGGCGTCACGTTGATGCTAAAGCTGTTTGTTTTGCTGCTGGTTTGCGACATGGAAATAGCGTCTAAAAAGTTACCGACACTGCCATTGCCTGTAGCGCTGGAGACAGCGGAAAAACTAATTCGCAAAACATTGCCGGACGCTACGCCGGGAACCACCAACACATAGTCGCCCCACGCTGTTTTACCGTCGGTCGCGATTTGTGAGGCCAACACGGTGTCCGCGTTCACGCCGGTACCGCCCACCACGCCATCGGCCCCCAAGTCAATGACTTGGACTTTGGCAACATCAACGCCCGCGCGTCCCCGGTGTGAAAAGCCCAGTTCAAGCATGGCTCCGGCCAGCGGCTGAAAAGTGTGAAAAAGCGTTGATGCCTGGGTGGCGTTGAGCTCTGCAAAGTAGTTGCCTTGCCTGGCACCCACGCCTTGAAAGTTGGTGCCCCAAACTTCAATATTGTTGTCCGTAGCCGTGGTGTCGTAACCCGGAATATTGTCAGCGTTGGTAATCACGTAAGTGCTGATGCCCGGCGGTGCGATGTACTCAAAACTCTCAAAACCGCCGTTGACAAAGTCGTTCGCTACGGCTTTGTCGTTGACCGTCTTGATGGTGATGGTGGGTGTTGTCCCCGCCACGGTTGACGTGTTGTTGTAGTCGGGCACGCCCGGCTTGTAGGTCAGGCCATTCAGGGCGTTGTTGATGTCCACAATAGTGCCGCGAAATGTCATGGTGGCGTCGTCGCTGCCATCGCCCGCAGTGAAGGTTAGCCCAGCCAACCCTGACAGCGAAAGGTTGCCTGAATTGATGCTCAAAGTAACGGTTTGAAAACCGCCGTCAACGTCCGAGATGCTGAGCGCATTGCCGTTGGCGACAGAAAACACCAAGTTGGTGTCTTCCCCAACGGTGGCATTGGCCGGCACCGTGTTGACCGGTGCGTCTTCCGCAGCCGCCACGGTGATCGTCAGGGTGGCGCTGGCCGTGTTGTTGGCGGTATCGCGCATGCTGTAAGTCACTACCGGCAGCACACCATTCGAGTTGGCAAGTGGCGTGAAAACATATCCGCCATCAGCGTTGAGTCTGAACGTGCCTTTACCGGCGATGCTCGCTGTTTGCCCCGCGAGGTAGGTGGTAGCGTCGCCCGCGACTTTGAAGCTGGTCACCGCCTTGGTGTCGTTCGCATCAGCGTCGGTGTCATTGCTCAGCACGCCCAGTGCCGCCGATATGGTCAGTGTCTGGTCTTCAATCGCAAACTTGGTGTCAGCTTTGGCCACGGGCGTTGCCAGGAGCCCTGCCCAAGTGGCGGCATCAAGGGCTTGGGCCTCAATTTTTCCCACCTGCGCTTCAAGCCGCCAATTGCCGCCCAGCTGAACGGCCCCAGTGGCATCGGTGGACGCCTGGATATCAGCCCCGGTGAGCTGCGCCAAGTTGGCAATAAACGCCACCCCGGACGCCCCGGACGCTACATCACAGCCATACAACAAAACATCTGCGTTTGGCGTTAACGACAAGCGGATAACCGCCATGTCGGCGGCATAGCGCGCGGCCATGCTGGCGCAATTGAGCGTGGCTGAACCCAGCTCCAGCTCACCTGCGCGGCCGTGGCTGATGATGTGGACCGCCGCAATATCGGTGCGTCCGGCCAGCACGGCAGCGATCTGATCCACGCCGTCTTGCCCGGCGTTGAGGATGATGACCTCACCGGCGCGGCCCGCCAAGTAAGGCGTAATGCTCTGAACACGCGAATCGACAAAGGTAATTTCGACGCCCTTGGCAGGCGGCACATTGCTGACCACGGCGGGCGCGGCAGCGTCTTGCACAGTTTCGGGGGCAGCCATTCGCACAACCGGCGGCACATAAGCCGGGTGATCACCGTGGTGGTCCACTACGTCCGCGCCGGTTGCCGCCACCGCCCCATCAAAAACAATGCGCGGCTCAAGCGCTAGGCGCGGGCTGACGGCGCGTTGCATCGCAGCGACGGGACAGTTTTTTTTCATAACATCACTACTTTTAACCCTGTGGATTGCCCCTGGACTCACTGAACTGACAACCGGCTCATTTACCGACCGCAACTCGCGGCAGTCAAGCTGGTTAACTGGCTGGGGCTGCCGCTTTTCAGCCGCTTGAACTGTTGAGCCGTTTGATCCCGACCACCACCCCATGAAATTGAAATTTGAGTTGCTTTAACGGCGTGTTTTGCAGCGGTTGAGCGCAATTAATTTACAACTAGTTACTTATAGCCGTTTTGTTTGAAACTGTAAGCCCCTTGCCAGAAGGTACTACAGTTCGAGGCCTTTGCCACATCACAAACTCGGTAGGCGGCCACATTTTGCTCAGTTTTGACGGCAAATTACGACAAACCACCGCAGCTTGTCTTGTGAAGCCGCTGATGTTGTTCAAGGTCGGCCCCGAATGCTGTACTGGGCAGCAGATGCTGTTGGTACGCCTAAGCGACTATTTGGGACACATTTTGAAACGAATGACAAATAACAAATGACAACGCTGGTTGGGCACACCAAACAGGCCTCAGTGCGGGCCACCTCCCGCAGGCCGAACGCACCGAGGTCACGGCCCCGCTGTGAGCGCTTAGCCTCGGGTTTGCTGCGACTGACTGACCCCCGTGTCGTTGCCGCTGACCTGGACCAGCATAAAGGGCAAAGACACTAGATGCCGGCGCTGCCAGAGGTCTTTTAGGCGGCGACCCGGTAGTTGCCGCGATGAGCGCCTTTTCAAGGCGGCACAGCGTGGCCGCCACGGCACTGGCGTGAGCGCAACAGCGGCCGGAACAGCGCCACGTAGGCTATTTAATACTTGCTATTTAATATGTAGCAACGGATGCAATAAAAACGACGGCCACAGGCTAATTTGACCAAAAATCAGCCTTCTGAGTGAGCCCAGCGCTGCGCTATCAGTGAAGACACCGGCAGGCGTTTGGCGGCGTCGACCGGCCGCCACGGGTAGCCGTTGTCAAACGGCCTAGCGTGCTTTAGCTCAGGAATCGCCCGGATCAGTCGGTCGGCTAGGTAAAAGTCAGGCGGTCGGTGCGCTGGCGTTAACCAGTGGCACGCCGCAGGGGTGGCGTGGAACAGCCAGCACTCTGGTGCCGAAGAACTTGCAGCGCGCCGTCAGCATGCAACGCATTGGCAGACGCAGGCAACTTGTTCAGTGGCGGCAG
>JAYULP010000355.1:0-8727 GCA_043763445.1 Polaromonas sp. | reverse complement strand
CGATTTTTATCACCAGCCGTTGCCGGCCTTGCGCCAGGTCAAGCGGCTGTTGCGTTTGGCAAAAGTACACCTCGTTGAGGCTGCTGAGAGCTGAAATTGCAGCCAAAACCGTGTGCCACCACTGGCCTTTGATGGCCACCACAAGCGCGCCTGACGGTAACGGCCCGGCGCTCACAGAGTTCTCATTGAGGTGAAACAGCGCCAAAAGGTCGGCAAAGTCGCTTTTGGCAAGGCGCATGTCTTTGCGCAAAGCCAGCGCGGCGGGCCTGAACTGCGGCGCGCCAGGGCCGCGAACTCTGCCGTGAATTTCGCTGTACACCTCGCCATGATTCTCGTGGGCGTAAGGCTGCCAGGTCTGCATGCCCGACGCTTGGGCGCTCGGGCAGGTGAAGCGGCGCGCCACTCGGGCGCCCGCAAGCTGGTGCGGCACCGCCTGCATCAGGGGGAGCTTGTACAGCTCAGTGCCAAGCAATCTGGCAGTCACCATGGGCGAAGGTTTGGAAGAACTTCAGCGACGCACCGCCGCAGTGGTGCAGTGGTGCAGTGGTGCAGTGGGCACCATGTTCAGCCCAAAAAGTCCACTTCAAACAACAGCGTAGCGTTCGGCGTAATGACACTTCCTGCGCCGCGCGCACCGTAGCCCAGCTTGGCCGGAATCACCAAGCGGCGCGTGCCGCCCACTGACATGCCCTGCACGCCTTCGTCCCAGCCTTTAATCACCTGGCCCGCGCCGAGCAAAAACTCGAACGGCTGGCCGCGGTCTGTACTAGAGTCAAATTTGGCGCCTTGCACACCGTCATTGAACAACCAGCCGGTGTAATGCACCTTGACATGCTGGCCGGCCTTGGCGATGGCGCCCGTGCCCAACACGGTGTCTTCAAACTGCAGCCCGGATGGGTTGGTGGTAAATGCCATAGAAGTCTTTCTTGAAAAAATTAAATTCCGGGGGTGGGCGACCTGAGCTAGTCAAGCCAGGCAGTGAACTCGCTGACAGGCACCCGCGGCGTGCGAAAGGTGTTGACCAGCGCAGCCGGGTCGCTGTAGCCCAAGGCCATGCCGCACACCAGCATTTCATTGTCGCTGGCGCCAATATGCGGCAAAATAATTTTTGCAAAACCATTCCATGCCGCCTGTGGACAGGTGTCCAGGCCATGCCCGCGTGCGGCAATCATCAGGGTTTGCATAAACATGCCGTAGTCCACCAGCGAGCCGCGCCCCATTGCCTGGTCCAGCGTGAACATCAGGCCGACAGGGGCGTCAAAAAACTTGAAATTGCGCTGTTGCTGCGCCTGCATGGCGGCCTTGTCGCCTTTGGTGATGCCCAGCAAGCCGTACAGCCCCCAGCCGTTTTCGCGTCGGCGGTCAATAAACGGCGAGACCCATTTCTCGGGGTAGTAGTCGTAAGCTTCTTTGTAGTCGGCAGCGAGCGCCGGGTTGGCCGCCACGGCCGTGTGCACCGCACACACCTTGTCGATCAAGCTGGCAAGGCTCTGGCCCTGCAGCACGTAGGCCTTCCATGGCTGGGTGTTAGTGCCCGACGGCGCACGGCTGGCTAAGCCCAGCAGGTGTTCAATCAGCGCACGGGGCACCGGTGTGGGCAAAAACTGCCGCACCGACTGGCGGCTGTTAATCGCGTTGTCCACCGCGTTCGGTGCAAGGCTGTCCAAGGTCATGTCAATGTCTCCGGGGCTTGAAATAAGTGGGGCGGCAAGGCAGCGCGCAGCCCGCGCACCGGCACAAATTGGCGCTTGGCCGCACCTGGCCGCGCCGGGTTAGCAGCAGAGAACTGCAGCCTCGTAATGCACGCTGGACGCGCCGGGCGAGGCTGGCCAAACCCCAGCGGCCAGCGGCGCAGGGAACACCAGCGGCGCAAAGCAATTGCAGTGGGTTTGCTCGACCAGGCCGAGCACCGGGCGGTAGTGACTATTGACACTGCTGTGGGCAATGGGCCGAGCACGCGCAGCCGTGTCAAATCCGCTGCGTTGTTAGTGTGCCCGTAGTGATCATGGCGTGGCTGGCGGCGGCCAGCACAATGAAAAGCGCGGCAGCCCGCTTGGGCTTCGGGTGGGGGGCACAGAGTATTCACCGCGCTATTTTGCCAGTCACAGCCGGCCTTGCAGCGGTTGGCGCTGGTGGCGCTGGTGGCGCAGTTGCCATTTCTGGAAATAGTCCAACGCTACGCGATAGGTGTTGACCTGCACCTGTACGGTGTCTTCCATGTTCACCCCGTAGCCGCCGGCCATTGAAAAGGCCAGCGGAATGCAGCGCTGAAAAGCCCAGTCGAATACACGGCGGTCGCGCGCTTGCAGGCCGTCATAGCTCAGGCTCAAACGGCCAAGGCGGTCGCCTTCAAACGGGTCGGCGCCCGCCAAGAAAAAAATCAAGCCGGGCTCAAAACGTCGCTCAAGCTCGTCCAGCGCGAACTCAAGCGCCTGTGCATAGGCCTCGTCCTGGCAGCCGTCTGGCAACTCAACATCAAGGTCGCTCAACGCCTTGCGAAACGGGAAATTCTTGGCGCCATGCAGCGACAAGGTAAACACTGTCGGGTCATTCGCGAAAATATCAGCGGTGCCGTTGCCTTGGTGCACATCCAGGTCAATGATGGCGACGGACAAAGGCGTTGTGGCTCGCCGGCCACTGGCGCGCAGACGGCGAGCGTGCTCGATTTGCATCAGCCGCGCTGCCACCGCCACGTCATTGAAAACGCAAAAGCCACCGCCTCGGTCCGCATATGCATGGTGCGTGCCACCCGCTAAATTAGCGGACACACCGGGCACGGCGGCAGCGCTTAGCCCAAGGTCACCGCCCAAAGCCGCCCGCGCTGCCGCCACCGTCGCGCCCACCGAACGGCGAGCGCGTTCGGCCATGGCCGGGCTCCAAGGAAACCCAATATCGCGCTGGGCTGCCGCCGCGAGGGTGCCGTTGGTGATGGCCTCAATATAGCCAGGGGTGTGTACCAACGCCAGCTCGCCATTGGCCACCGTTGGCGCTTGCTGCAAACACACACCGGGCAATTCAGTGGCCAGGCGGTCCCGCAACCGAGCGTATTTCGCCATCGGAAAGCGGTGACCCGCTGGCAGCGGGAGCACAAAATGGTCAGCGTAAAAAGCGTGCACGGTGCAAAGGGATTAAAGGAATTGAAGGAGTTGAAGGAATTGAAGGCAATTAAACGGAATTGGGGCGGCTAAGCGCGTTAAACAAGTTAAGGGCGTCAAGCAAGTTAAGGCGGTTAAGGCGGTTAAGGCGGTTAGAGCAGTTGAAGCACTTGTTGCTGCAGCTAATCAGCTCGGCGTTAGTGGCAGCGCAAATGCTGCTGGCACCATGGTGTTGAGCAATAACTGCTGCGGTGCAACAAAAAACTTGCGCGTTTTTGGGTAATCCCTATAATTAGGTTTATGTTGCAGTGCAGCAATTCAGAGCAAGGCAACAGTTTTCCCAACATCTGATCCTATCAACAACTTATTGGAGATTATTTATGCTGACTGCTGAACAAATCATGGCATCCCACAAAGCCAACATCGAGACCATGTACGGCTTGACCCACAAGGCATTTGAAGGCATCGAAAAGCTGGTGGAGTTGAATGTTCAAGCTACCAAAGCCGCTCTGGCCGAGTCCGCCAACCATGCGCAAGCCGTGATGGGGGTAAAAGACGCACAAGAGCTGATGGCACTGCAAGCCGGTATGGTCCAGCCCTTGGCTGAAAAAACTGCCGCTTACAGCAAGCACCTGTATGACATCGCTGCTGCTGCTGGCGCTGACATGACTAAAAACCTCGAAGCCCAATCAAGCGAAGCGCAGAAAAAAGTCATGGGCTTGGTGGACAACGCCGCCAAAAACGCACCCGCTGGCTCCGAGACCGCTGTAACCATGATGAAAAGCGCCGTAGCCGCCGCTAACAACGCTTTTGAGACGGTTCAAAAGGCGGTCAAGCAAGCCAGCGAAATGGCTGAGACAAACTTCAACACAGCGTCAGCTACCGCCATGAACGCTACCAAGTCCGCTACTGCGGCGGCCAAAAAGGCCCGTTAATTACTGGCCCTGAAGTAGTGGCCGCAGTGCGCAGCGCACCGAGCCGCTTTTGACTCGCAAAAAGGGTGTTGCCTGGTGGCCGCACCCTTTTTTTTTGGTTTTCAGCGTTTTTTAAGCTTTGTAGCAGCCTTGCCCTTTCGTTGCTTAGCTGCGCTGCTATGCAATAAATAGCGCAAAAAACGGCTCAAGGCATTCGGGCTTTGGCCGCCAGCTGGGCCCGCAAGTTGGGCAAGGCAGCCCGCATTGCGGCACGGCCAGCGTCAATAGCCCGCTGACGGGCTGAGAAGTCAGCACTTTTTAGCCCAGCGGGCGACGGCCTGACCACCACATCGGCGCCAGCGAGCTCGTACTGGTTGATGGTTTTTCCCATAATGGCAAAGGTCTGCAACAAAATCTGCAAGGTGCCGTCAGCGCTGTTAGCCTCGGGCGCCGCGGAAATGTCAATTGCCAGCACCACATCGGCACCCATTTGTCGCGCAAACTTCACTGGCACCGGCGAGACCAGTCCGCCATCGACAAACTCGCGGTTGCCAATTTTTACCGGCACAAACACCGCCGGAACCGCGCTGGACGCCCGCACGGCCTGCCCGGTGTCGCCGCGCTGAAACAGCACCGCCTGGCCGCTGTTCAGGTCGGTCGCCACAATGCCTAGCGGCATGACCATGGCTTCAATCAAGCGCCCGGCCACCAGGTCATTGACATAGCGGCTGAGCGCCTCACCGCGCAACACACCGCGCCCGACCAGCGGAAGCATCCAGTCGGTGATGGCGAGCTCTTCTAAGCTCAACGCGGTTTGCTGCAGTTGCGCGCTGGTTTTGCCACTGGCATACAGCGCGGCAACCAAGCTGCCGGCGGACGTGCCCACCACAAGCTGCGGCCGCAACCCAGACTCTTCCAACACAGCGATCACGCCGACATGGGCGAAACCGCGAGCTGCGCCCCCACCCAGCGCCAGCCCCAGCTTGACTGGTCGCACGGCCGGCACGGTAGCCACCGGCCCGCCAGGCCCACCCGCCACGCCGGTTAGCGTGCTCACGCCCGCACAGCCAACAAGCAAGATACTCGCCACACCAAGATACACCCTTGTCACCCAAGGTTTACTGAGAACTATTCGCGTTTGCATTAGACTCATGACCTTCGTTATTTCATTTCTACTTTGCAGGATATGCACATGCTTAAAAAAGCGTCTTCTTTGATCACCGCAGCTTGCCTGGCCACCTTAGCGCTCACCACCCTGGCCGGCCCTGCCAGCGCGCAAGACGCCGTGGTGAATTTGTATTCTGCCCGTCACTACCAAACCGACGAGGCGCTGTATAGCAACTTCACCAAAGCCACTGGCATCAAGGTCAACCGGGTAGATGCGGACGACGCCGGTATTTTGGCGCGCCTCAAAGCCGAAGGCACTGCGTCCCCGGCGGACGTTATTTTGCTGGTGGACGCTGCGCGGCTCTGGAAAGGTGACAGCGAGGGCATGTTTTTGCCGATCAAGTCGCCGGCGCTGGAAGCTGCAATCCCGGCCAGACTGCGCGCGGCGCCCACCGCAGACGGCACCACCTGGTTTGGCTTTTCAACGCGCGCCCGGGTGATCGTGTTCGACAAGTCACGCCTCAAACGCGCTGACGTCAGCACCTACGAGTCACTGGCGGATGCCAAAAACAAGGGCATGGTTTGCACCCGCTCGGGCGCGCATCCCTACAACTTGTCCTTGTTTGGCGCCATTACCGAGCACCTAGGTGAGGCCAAAACACAGGCGCTGCTCAAGGGCATGGTCGAGAACATGGCGCGGGCACCCAAAGGCGGCGACACCGACCAGATCAGGGCGGTTGCCAGCGGCGAGTGCGGCGTAGCGCTGTCCAACAGCTACTACGTGGCGCGCCTCATGCGCTCGACAGCGCCGGAAGACAAAGCAGTCGTCGAGCGCATTGGCATCGTGTTCCCGAATCAAGCCAGCTGGGGCACCCATGTCAACATCGCCGGCGCGGCCGTGGCAAAAAATGCCAAGAACACCGCTAACGCAGTGAAGTTTATGGAGTACCTTGCCAGCCCAGCAGCGCAGGCCTACTTTGCCAACGGCAACAACGAGTGGCCGGTGGTAGGCGGCCTTGACATCAGCAACCCAGCGTTGAGCGCCATGACCGGCAACGGTGACGGCAGCTACAAGTCGGAGACCATCCCGATCAGCGCCGTGGGCAACAACCAAACCAAAGTGCAGCAAATGCTCGACCGGGTAGGCTACAAGTAAAAGTAAAGCCATACGGCGCTGGCGAGGATGCGTTTCAAACGCTGCATACGCTGCATACGCTTGCTGAGCTAACGACGATTACGATAATTACGACAATTACGACGATAGCTAAGCGTCATACGTTTGCACCCGCTCGATACGCATCATGTTGTGACGGCGACGGCACATCCACCAAGAGCCCGCCCGGGCTCTTTTTTTGTGTACTTCTGGCGGCGCTCGCCAAGCGGGGTGGCGTTTAGATTGAACTGGAGCTGGGGGTGACAAGGCTGCTCAGCCCCAGCTACTGGGCTTTGTTGTCAATGGCGCCGCTGTTGGCAGCAAAAATAAGCCGGCAGACCGCCCGAGTCCGGGTCGCCGAAAAGCTCCACACTTGGTGCAAATCAGCGCTAAGTGATGCGTAGCATTACCGGGCCGAGTTAGGTCACGACGCCCAGTGAATCCGCCATAATTTGGCTTGGCTTTGCGGCCAGCGCCAGCGTCTGCCCAGCAAAAGTTAAATCTGTATTTTCTCTTTCCTCTTTCCGCTTTCAAGGACACCTAATGAACATCGCAGGCAAAGTTTTTATCGTCACCGGCGGCGCATCAGGCTTGGGCGAAGGCACGGCGCGCATGCTGGTGGCCAACGGCGGCAAGGTGGTGATTGCGGACATGCAGGCTGAAAAAGGCCAGGCCATCGCCGCTCAACTGGGCCCTAGCAATGCGGCCTTTGTCAAGTGCGACGTCAGCCAGGAGGCCGACGGCCACGCCGTGGTGACGCAAGCTGTGTCCATGGGCAAGCTGATGGGCCTGGTTAACTGCGCCGGCATTGCACCGGCAGAGAAAACCGTGGGTAAAAACGGCGCGCACAGCTTGGCCAGCTTTAGCAAAACCGTGAGCGTCAACCTGATCGGCAGCTTCAACATGATTCGCTTGGCGTCTGAGGCAATGAGTAAAAACGAGCCAGAAGCCACGGGCGAGCGCGGCGTGATGATTTCTACCGCCTCAGTGGCTGCGTACGACGGGCAAATTGGCCAAGCCGCTTACAGCGCCTCCAAAGGCGGTGTGGTGGGCATGACGCTGCCGATTGCCCGCGACCTCGCTAGACACGGCATCCGCAACATGACGATTGCACCAGGAATTTTTGGCACTCCGATGATGTTTGGCATGCCGCAAGAGGTGCAGGACTCGCTTGCCGCCAGCGTGCCGTTTCCGTCACGGCTGGGCACCCCCCAGGATTACGCCAAGCTGGCCCAACATATTTTTGAAAACGACATGCTCAACGGCGAAGTGATTCGCTTGGACGGTGCCATCCGCTTGGCCCCGCGCTAGCGTGTTGAGCTGGCAGGTCAGCGCTTTGCCTGCATAAGTGACAAAGGCGACAAAGGTGACAAAGGCGACAAAAGCAATGAAAGTCATCGAGGCGCTACACACAATTGAAGTTAGCGCGCTCGACAGCGACGCGCGGCCCCACAACCACCACCACTGCGCGGGCAATTTTGCGCCGCTTGGCACTTGTGCGTCTTACCGGTCAGGGCGCAGAGCAACTCGCCTAAGCCGATTGGGCGAGGCGCTTTGACAGCGGTCGGGGCTTTTGCAGTGGGCCATGCTGAGCCGAGCTGAGCTGGGCTGGGCTGAAGCCGCCGCAGCTTTGAGTGGGGCAAGCGCGCCTGCCCGAATCGCGCTGTGACATCTGTGCTGCCCTGGCCCGGAAATCAGCCTGCTCGACTAGGGTAGTTTGCTCATCAGGTGGTGCCACGCCGTTTTCAGCGCCTGCTGCGCACAGGGCGCCAGCACCCCCAGCCGTACATGCTCAGGCAGACCGAAAGAGCGGGCGTCGCGCAGCTTGATGCCTGCTAGGCGCAGAGCGTCGAGTGCGCTGGGCCATGCGCTGGCCGGCAGCGGCGCAGGCCGCGCACAGAAAAAGTTGGCCTCGCTGGGCAAAGTTTGCCAGCCCAGCGCTTCACACAGGCTGGTTTGCTGCGTTTTCCAGGCCCGCAGGGTGTGCAAGCTGCCCGCCAGCCACGCCTGCGTGGCGGGCAAGGTCCAGCCCAAAAGCAGCGCTACGCCGTGCGCGCCAACGGGCCATGAGGGGCACAACGCGTTCAGCGCCAGCGCCTCGTGCTGGCCCGCGTCAGAGCGTGGGGCAACAGCATACGCAGCGCGCACACCGGTCAAGCCCAGCGCCTTGTTGGGCGTGTAGAGCCGCCACACCGCGTCGTGCTGTGCCGCCGACAACGCACTTTGACCGGACAAACGCAAGGGCGCATAGGCACAGTCCAGCACCCGAAGACCGGCGGCTGCCAGCCAGCGCGACAGACTCGGTGACGTTCCCAGCGGGCTAGCCGGCTCGCAGGCCCAATGCAAGGCCGCACACTCACCCGAAGCCACGGCGGCAAGGCCGTGCGCCACAGCGGCGTGGGCATAGTCGCCGTAAGCATACTGCGGCGTCGAGACCGCCCGTGCGCCCTGCTGCGCC
>JAYULP010000354.1:0-19632 GCA_043763445.1 Polaromonas sp. | reverse complement strand
AAATGCCATCGTTCCAATGAACCTAAGCCGCGGAGAAGCGGCAGACTTCGTGGTGACTGGCTCATGGAGCGCTAAGTCGCAGCATGAAGCAAGTAAGTATTGCGATGCAGCTATTGCGTCGCAAAACGGTGCCGCAGGCCAATTTTTCACCATCGCGCCAACTGAAAGCTGGCAACTGCGCGATGCGGCGCGCTATGTTCATATCTGTACCAACGAGACGATTGACGGCATCGAGTTTCAGCAGCTGCCAGACCTCAAGTCGATGGGGTCTACGGCGCCGCTGGTCATTGACTTCTCATCTCATGTGGCCTCTCGGCCGGTTGATTGGTCCAAAGTTGGGCTGGCGTTTGGTGGTGCGCAAAAAAATCTTGGGCCTGCAGGCTTGACGGTTGTCGTGGTGCGCGATGATTTGTTGGGCTGGGCGCTGGATATTTGCCCCAGCGCGTTTAACTATAAAACGGTGGCTGACAATGCGTCTATGTTCAACACACCGCCCACCTACGCCATCTACATTGCCGGTTTGACCTTTCAATGGCTCAAGCGGCAAGTCGAAGGTGAAGCGGTAGGCGTAGCGGCCATGGAGCTGCGTAACCTCGCCAAGGCAGCCAAGCTTTACGCGGCTATTGATAACTCCAGTTTTTATATCAACAGGGTCGATAAAAACTGCCGTTCACGCATGAATATTCCGTTCAAACTGTGCGACGAATCACGCAATGAGGCATTTCTACAAAAAGCAACGGCGCGCGGGCTCCTCCAGCTCAAGGGCCATAAGTCAGTCGGCGGTATGCGAGCCAGCCTGTACAACGCCATGCCGATGGCAGGTGTCGATGCACTTGTGGCCTATATGCTTGAATTTGAAACGCTGTATTCATGACAAGCTCCCCTTGCGATCTTGCAGACCTGCGACTGCAAATCGACACAATAGATGCGGAGTTGTTGCAGTTGTTGAACCGACGGGCGCAAGTCGCAGAACTCGTCGGAGAAGTCAAAAAACGCGATGGCACGCCGTTTTTTAGACCAGACCGTGTGGCCCAGGTCATTGAAAAAATTCAGTCCACCAATCAAGGACCGCTCAAAAAAGAACATGTGGCAGCGGTATGGCGCGAAATAATGTCAGCTTGCCTGGCGCTTGAGTCGCCTGTTCGCGTTGCATACCTCGGACCAGCCGGTACTTTCAGCGAGCAAGCGGCTCTGCAGTTTTTTGGTGCCAGTATTGAGCATGTACCCTGTGTCAGTATCGATGAGGTATTTCGCGCCACAGCCGCCGGAAGTGCAAGCTACGGCGTAGTGCCGGTTGAAAACTCGACTGAGGGTGTGGTGTCTCGGTCGCTAGACCTTTTTCTAAATTCGCCCCTGCACATCGTTGGCGAGCTCAGTTTGATGGTTCGTCATCACCTTTTGCGGACAAGTGCTTCGCTGGAGGGTATTGAGGTCGTTTGCGCGCATCCACAAGCGCTCGCGCAATGCCAGAGCTGGTTAAATACACACTTACCAGAGGCCGACAGACGTACCGCCTCCAGCAATGCAGAAGGTGCTCGTTTGGCAACAACCAACGCTCGATGGGCCGCCATCGCAAGCGACCGTGCAGCTACCCAGTTTGGGCTGCACACAGCGGCCCATGCGATTCAGGACGATGCCTTTAACCGCACGCGTTTTGCCGTTATTTGTCTGCCCCAAACGCTGCCCACGCCGCCGCCGTCAGGCAAAGACTGCACCAGTGTTGTTGTATCGGTGCCAAACCAGCCCGGCGCGGTTCACGACATCTTGATGCCGCTGAAAGCGCACGGCGTGTCCATGACTCGGTTTGAGTCTCGGCCGGCGCGTTCCGGTCAATGGGACTACTACTTTTATATTGATCTGCAAGGTCACTTGGCACAAGCGCATGTCGGTGCAGCGCTGTCAGACCTTCAACGACTTTGCGCCTTTTATAAGGTTCTAGGCGCTTATCCGGCCAGCGACTGAATCCGCTGACCCACACACCCAAATGCTCACCTACTTATTTATGCGCCGACCAATTGACTGGCTACTGCGCGCTGAGGACTATCGCTATGTTTGAACAACTGGGTTTAATTGGTTGTGGCCTGATGGGCGGCTCGTTCGCGCTGGCCCTCAAACGCGCCAAGCTTGTCAAGCGCGTTGTGGGCTACAGCAAGTCACCGTCAACGACGGAGCGTGCTCGCCTGATGGGTGTGATTGACGTCGAGGCACCCTCAGCACTGCTGGCGGTGTCGGGCGCTGATATTGTGCTTCTTGCTGTGCCTGTAGCCGCGACTGAAGCTACATTTAAAGCCATACGCCATCTGGTGGGCCCCACAACATTGATCATGGACCTTGGCTCGACCAAAGGCGATGTGGTGGACGCAGCAAGACGTGTCTTGCGCGAGAACGTTGGCACGTTTGTGCCGTGCCATCCGATCACCGGCAAAGAAGTTTCTGGTGTGGAACATGCCGATGCCAACCTCTACAGCGGCAAGCAGGTGATTCTTACACCCATTGAGCGCACGTTCACGGTTCAATTACAAAAAGCGGTGGATTTATGGACAGCGCTGGGCTGCAGCGTCGAGAAAATGTCGCCACAGGCACATGATGCAGCTTACGCGGCCGTAAGCCACCTACCCCATTTAGTAGCATTTGCGTTCATCAACAGCATCACAGCGCAGTCAGCCGGCAAGTCGTACCTTTCCCTGGCCGGCCCGGGATTTCGAGATTTCACGCGTATTGCGGCCAGCGACCCGTCGATGTGGCGGGACATTTTCATGGCAAACCGTGAAGAGTTGCTGGAACAATCCAAGCTCTTCAGGGACAGCCTTGCTGCGCTCGAACAGCTGATTCAGTCGAGCGATAGCGACGCCTTGGAAAAGAAAATTGAGCAGGCCAGTCAAACACGCGCGAGCTGGCGGATTTCTGTACACAAGGCTCACAAGTAGTTTCACGGGCATGTTCACCACTGATTTTCTGGATGTACCACCGCTACAAAGTGCAGGTGGTACGGTCTACCTGCCAGGCTCTAAAAGTATCTCTAACCGCATTTTGCTGCTGGCCGCACTGAGCTCAGGCGACACGCTGGTAGAGTCACTTCTAGCCTCTGATGACACCCGTGTCATGCTGACGGCCCTAGCCCAACTCGGCTGCGCCGTGGTACACCGGCCCAGCGCGGTGGTAATTACCGGCCTTGCGGGACGGCTGACAACAGCGCCTGTCGATCTTTTTATGGGCAACGCCGGCACAGCAATGCGGCCCCTGACGGCGGCACTGGCATTGTTGGGCGGCAACGTGCATCTGCACGGTGTGCCGCGTATGCACGAGCGCCCCATCGGCGACCTAGTAGCTGCACTGCGGCAGTTAGGCTGCCGGATCGACTACACCGGTCAAGAGGGCTTCCCACCGCTGCATATTCAGCCCGGTGTTTTAGACATCACACAGCCTATTGCTGTTCGGGGCGATGTGTCTAGCCAGTTTTTGACGGCCTTGCTCATGGCGCTGCCGCTGGTAGCCACCCAAGACATCCATATTGAGGTGGTCGGTGAGCTGATCTCTAAACCCTATATTGAGATTACGTTGAGTCTGCTTAAGCGGTTTGGCATCAACATCGAGCAGGTCGGCTGGCATCGGTTTACGGTTCCCGCTGGCAGTCAGTACACCTCACCTGGTGAAATTCATGTTGAAGCCGACGCCTCGTCTGCTAGCTATTTTATAGCACTAGGAGCAATAGCAACAACGGCCAACGGTGGAAATGACCTGATTATTGAGGGTGTAGGCTCTCAATCAATCCAGGGTGACATCCGCTTTGTTGACGCGGCTCGCGCTATGGGCGCGGTAGTTCAAAGCGGCCCCAACACGTTGCGGGTGCGGCGCGGGCTGTGGCCGCTCAATGCTATTGACCTGGACTGTAATCACATTCCTGATGCAGCCATGACGCTGGCCGTCATGGCGCTGTACGCCACCGGCACCAGTACGTTGCGCAATATTGCCAGCTGGCGCGTGAAGGAAACCGACCGGATTAGCGCTATGGCTTGTGAGCTTAGAAAGCTGGGAGCCACCGTGGAAGAAGGCCCAGACTATTTAAAAATCACGCCGCCGCATCTGCTCGACTGGGCACCAGCGACGATTCAAACCTATGACGACCACCGAATGGCCATGTGCTTTGCGCTCGCCGCGTTCAACCCTGCCGGTCAACCGGTAAGGATTTTTGAGCCTCAATGCGTTGCAAAAACCTTCCCGGACTTCTTTGAAGCACTTTTTAGCGTCACAAACGCCTCAACCGCAAACATCCCAGTAGTTTGCGTTGACGGCCCGACCGCTTCTGGCAAAGGTACCCTGGCGGCGCATATAGCCCAGCGTTTGGGCTACCACTACCTTGACTCGGGAGCGCTTTACCGCCTGACCGCACTTGCTGCCCAGCAAGCGCTTGTTGCGCTTGACGATGCGCAAGGCGTTGCCGCGATTGCTAAAACTCTGCCCGCCCGGTTTTTCAACGACCGGACGTTTCTAGGTGATTTGGATGTCACCGAGGCGATCCGCAGCGAAGCAGCTGGTATGGCAGCGTCTACGGTGTCCGCACATGCAGCGGTCAGAACTGCCTTGCTTGCGTTGCAACACAGCTTTCGGCAACTGCCGGGACTTGTTGCAGACGGGCGCGACATGGGCAGTGTAATTTTTCCAAACGCAGACCTCAAGGTTTACCTGACAGCCAGCACCCTGCGCCGGGCCGAACGAAGACATAAGCAATTGATTTCAAAGGACAATTCACCTACAATCGAGACCGTTCAGCGGGAGCTTGAGGCGCGTGACGCGCGTGACATGTCACGCCAACATGCGCCACTCAAACCTGATGAAAATGCCAAGCTGCTCGATAATTCTGACTTGTCCATCGAGAAATCCGTCGATCAAGTCATGTTGTGGTGGCAAGGCAGTAGGCCCTTTTGACACTTTCATTGCCCACTTCATTTAGGGCTTTGATGTGCAAAAGGTTTTTGTGTCATTTGCAGTTTTTTGAACTGCCAACAAACCGCCGCATACAGCGCTTGTAACTCTCGGCATGTTGCCGATGGAAATCCTGTACTGCGCACTAGGAACTTCATGTCTGAATCTTTTGCCGACCTGTTTAACGAATCGCTAGAACGCTCCGAGATGCGCTCAGGCGAAGTCATCACTGCCGAAGTGGTGCGCATTGACCACAACCATGTAGTGGTCAATGCTGGCCTCAAGTCCGAAGCCTACATTCCCCTTGAGGAGTTCAAAAACGACCAAGGTGAAATTGAGGTCCAAGTTGGCGACTTCGTCTCCGTAGCGATCGACTCGGTCGAAAACGGCTACGGCGACACCCTGCTGTCTCGTGATAAGGCCAAGCGCCTCGCCTCATGGATGAGCCTGGAAAAAGCTCTGGAATCCGGTGAATTCGTCACTGGCCAGACCAGCGGCAAAGTCAAAGGCGGCCTGACCGTTTTGGTCAACGGTATCCGTGCGTTCTTGCCGGGCTCGTTGATCGACACCCGTCCCATCAAAGACTTGTCTCCTTACGAGAACAAGACCATGGAGTTCAAGGTCATCAAGCTAGACCGCAAGCGCAACAACGTCGTGCTGTCGCGCCGCGCGGTTGTTGAGGCCAGTATGGGCGAAGAACGCGCCAAGCTGATGGAAACCCTTAAAGAAGGCGCTTCCGTCAAAGGCGTGGTCAAAAACATTACTGAATACGGTGCCTTCGTTGATCTAGGCGGTATTGATGGGCTCCTGCACATCACTGACATGGCATGGCGCCGCGTGCGGCACCCAAGCGAAGTCGTAACAGCTGGCCAAGAAATCGTAGCCAAAATTTTGAAGTTTGACACCGAGAAAAATCGGGTCTCGCTGGGTCTGAAACAAATGGGCGATGACCCTTGGATGGGTGTGAATCGCCGCTACCCCCAAAGCACGCGTTTGTTCGGCAAAATCACCAACATCGCTGACTACGGCGCGTTTGTGGAACTTGAGCCAGGCATCGAAGGCTTGGTGCATGTGTCTGAAATGGACTGGACCAACAAAAACGTAGCCCCAAGCAAGCTAGTTGCCCTAGGCGACGAAGTCGAAGTCATGGTTCTTGAAATCGACGAAGACAAGCGCCGAATTAGCCTGGGCATGAAGCAGTGCAAAGCCAACCCATGGCAAGAGTTTGCGCAAGACAGCAAGCGTGGTGACCGCGTCAAAGGCCCGATCAAATCAATCACCGACTTCGGCGTGTTTGTTGGACTGGCAGCCGGTATCGACGGTTTAGTACACCTGTCTGACCTCTCGTGGAATGAGCCTGGCGAAGCCGCTGTGCGCAACTACAAAAAGGGCCAGGAAGTTGAAGCCATCATTTTGGCCGTCGACGTGGACCGCGAGCGTATCTCCTTGGGTATCAAGCAGCTTGACTCTGACCCGTTCACTACGTTTGTGTCGATCAACGACAAAGGCGCAATCGTGACGGGGAAAGTCAAAACCGTGGACGCCAAAGGTGCAGAAATCGACTTGGGCGAAGACATCATTGGTTATTTGCGTGCCAGCGAGATCAGCCGTGATCGGGTAGAAGATGCGCGTAATGTTCTCAAAGAGGGCGATGAGGTCTCTGCGGTTGTGGTGAACGTCGACCGCAAGACGCGCAACATCCAGTTGTCAGTCAAGGCAAAAGACAATGCCGACCAGCAAGAAGCCATGGCGTCGTTGAGCCAGCAATCCTCGCGTGAAAGCGCTGGTTTGACCAGTTTGGGCGCCTTGCTGCGTGCCAAAATGGAAAACAGCGACAAATAAACTGACCTAGGCAGCGTCAGCTACTCAACAAATGGCGTACTGTTACGTGCGGCCCCACGGGCTCGCGCAGGCAGCACGCCATTTTTACGCCTTAGATTTATGACCCGAAGTGACCTAGTTCAAGAGCTGTCTGCGTTGTTTAGGCAGCTAACGCACCACGACGCTGAGTATGCGGTCAAGAAGATTCTTGACACCCTGGGCGATGCGCTGGTGCGAGGCCAACGTATTGAGATTCGGGGGTTTGGCAGTTTTTCAATTAATCGCAGGCCGCCCCGCATGGGCCGCAACCCGAGGTCGGGACAAAGCGTAGCTATTCCAGAAAAACGGGTGCCCCATTTCAAGCCTGGCAAAGCCCTGCGTGAAGCAGTTGACGCAAAGACACAGGCGCTTTTGGTCACCACCAAAGTCCCATAAAGACGCTGCAGCGCGCTAACTTGGCATCGCTACAATACGCAACCTGAGGGGGACGCCCGATGAAATACCTGACCTGGCTGCTCAAAGCAGCCATTTTTTTTACCCTGTTTGCGTTTGCGCTGAACAACCAGCAAGCCGCCGAGGTTAAATTTTTCTTTGGTACCGTTTGGCGTATGCCTATGGTGCTGGTGGTGCTGGTAGCCTTCGCTGTTGGCCTAGCACTTGGAGTGTTTGTAATGCTCCCAGGCTGGTGGCGCAGGCGACACCCTGGTGCGCCCTCGCCCCACACGGCGCCGGGCGAGCTTGCACCCTTTGAGAAAATCAGCCCGCAAGACATCAATACGATACGGCGCCATGGAATTTGACTTCACTTGGGTTTTGCTGGGGTTTCCTGTGGCTTTCACGCTGGGCTGGCTGGCCTCCCGCTTGGACCTTCGGCAACTGCGTATTGAAAATCGTCAAGCACCCAAAGCGTATTTCAAAGGCTTGAACTTTCTGCTCAATGAGCAGCAGGACCAAGCGATTGACGCCTTTGTTGAAGCGGTTCAAAACGACCCTGACACCTCAGAGCTTCACTTTGCGCTAGGTAACTTATTTCGCCGGCGCGGCGAGTACGAGCGTGCGGTCCGGGTCCATGAGCACCTTATGTCGCGCGGCGACTTAACGCAGCCCGAGCGTGACCGGGCGCAACACGCGCTGGCCTTGGACTTTCTCAAAGCAGGTTTACTCGACCGCGCGGAAGTAGCGCTTCAACGACTCGAGGGAACTTTGTTTGAGGAAGAAGCACGACTAGCGCTGCTGTCAATTTATGAACGCTCTCGCGACTGGTCCAACGCCACCCACACCGCGCGGCTGCTAGGCCAGTCGAGCCACGGCAGCTTCAACACACGCCAAGCGCATTATTTGTGCGAACAAGCCGCAACTCTGGGTGCAACCGGTGACACAGCGACAGCGCTTGAGACCCTAACCCGCGCTGCAGCCATGGCGCCAGACGCTGCGCGGCCACGGCTTGATCTTGCCCAGCTCCAAAACCAGTCTGGTGATCCCGCTGGTGCGCTCAACACGCTCAAGCAGCTGCATACTGCGGCACCGCAAAGCCTGCCGTTGGCTGCCAGTTTGCTGACGAATGTGGCGCTGGCGCTAGGCGAGCAGCTCGCGGTGTCGGACATGCTGTGCCAAGCCTACGCACAAGCGCCATCAATTGACCTGCTGGAGGCGATCATCCGGCTTGAAAAAGACCCCGTGAAGGCGCGTGGGTGGTACCTGCAGCACATGAGCCATCGCACTTCGCTGCTCGCAGCAAGCCGTTGGATTGCCGGCCTGACGTTGTACGACGGCAAGCACCATGCGCTGGTTCAGCGCTCCCTAGAGTCTTCGACTAAACCCCTGATGCGCTACCGCTGCGCCGCTTGCGGCTTTGAGGCGACTCGGCACTTTTGGCACTGCCCCGGCTGCCAGGCTTGGGACAGTTATCCGCCGCGGCGCATCGAAGAATTGTGAGCACTGCTGTGTTCAGCGCCTTGCCGTTAAATAAAAGGCAAAGTCAATGGCAGAAAAATCGCGCCCCCCGCTGCGGCTGGCAAAGTTAACCGGCCGCCCGCCCATGAGATTCGTTGGACCCCCATCAGCATGACCATACTTTCGACTTTATCGGCTGCGAAAATCGCCAAAGCTCGCGTTCTTGTTGTGGGCGACACCATGCTAGACCGCTACTGGTATGGCGCGGTGGACCGTATTTCCCCTGAAGCCCCCGTGCCGGTGGTGCGGGTGAGCCGCACAGAAGAGCGTATTGGCGCGTCAGCCAATGTTGCCTACAACGTGGTTACGCTGGGCGCGCAAGCCTCGCTGCTCAGTGTTGTGGGCGAGGACGAGGCTAGCCACACACTGGAGTCGCTGGTCGCTAAAACCGGTATTACGCCTTACTTTGGCCGGGACGCACAGCTTAAAACCACTGTCAAACTGCGAGTCATTGGGCGTCAGCAGCAGCTTATTCGTCTGGACTTTGAAAATACGCCTGAAAACGAAGTTCTGGCCTCTCAATCTGCGGTGTTTCAAACCTTGTGCCCTGAGCACGACGTGGTGCTGTTTTCGGACTACGGCAAAGGCGGCTTGGCCCACATCATCACCATGATTGCGCAGGCTAAAGCCCACAACAAACCAGTGCTGGTCGACCCCAAGGGAGCGGACTACGCACGCTATAAAAATGCTACCGTTATCACTCCAAACCGAGCCGAGCTTGAGCATGTGACGGGCTTTTGGAGCACTGAAGCCGAGCTGCACGTCAAGTGCCACAACCTACGCCAAAGCCTCAATTTGGAGGCCTTGCTGCTAACGCGCAGTGAAGAAGGCATGACGCTGTTTGATGCGATGGGCGTGCTACATGTGCCCGCTGTCGCGCGCGAAGTGTTTGACGTGACCGGCGCTGGTGACACCGTCATCGCCACACTGGCCACCATGGTGGCGGCCGGCATGAGTGTGCGCGAGGCAGTGCCGATTGCCAATCGCGCTGGCGGCATCGTCGTCGGTAAATTCGGCACCGCTACGGTCAATTACAACGAGCTGTTTGTAGCCGCTTGACGCTGCAGCAGCGCCAGCTCATTGCTGCTGGACTTTAGGACTTTTTATGAAAATCGCAGTTACAGGCGCCGCCGGGTTCATCGGCAGCAACCTAATCAAGGGGCTAAATGCCCGGGGCTTTGACGACATCATTGCGGTGGACGACTTAACGCAAGGTGACAAGTATCGCAACCTCGCTGACCTTCAAATTGCCGACTATGTTGACGCTGGCGATTTCTACGATGTATTTGCTGAGGGCGGGTTTGGGCAGCTTGACGCAGTATTCCACGAAGGCGCTTGCAGCGACACGATGGAGCTCAATGGCAAGTACATGATGAGCAACAACTACTCGCTGTCGTGCAAGTTGTTCGAGTCCTGCCAAGCGCGGGGCACGCGGCTGCTGTACGCCTCGTCAGCGGCCACCTACGGCGGCTCGGACACTTTTCGGGAGTCGCCCGAGTTCGAGCGCCCGCTCAACGTCTATGGCTACTCCAAACTACTGTTTGACCAGCGCCTGCGCCGCCAACTGGGAGCGCGATTTCAGCGCACCAAAACACAGGTGGCAGGCTTTCGCTACTTCAACGTGTACGGCCCCCGCGAGCAGCACAAGGGCCGCATGGCCAGCGTGGCGTTTCATCAGTTCAACCAATTCAAAGCCGAAGGCAAAGTCAAGTTGTTCGGCCGCTACGGCGGCTACGGGCCGGGCGCACAGCTGCGTGACTTTGTCTTTATCGACGATGTGGTGGCCGTCAACTTATGGTTTTTGGACAACCCCGGAGTCAGCGGCATCTTCAATCTGGGAAGCGGCCGGGCGCAACCGTTCAATGACGTGGCGATGGCAGTGCTCAACACGCTGCGCCAAGCGCAAAAGGCGGCTCCGCTGAGTCTGCAAGAAGCCGCCGATAGCAGCTTAATTGACTACATCACTTTTCCCGCAGCACTGGCAGGCAAGTACCAGAGCTACACCCAAGCGGACTTGGGTGCGTTGCGCGCTGCAGGCTGTGAGCACACTTTTGCTGCTGTGCAGACCGGGGTGGCCGCCTATATGCAATGGCTGCTGGAGCACAACGCAGCGCCCTAAGGCCGGTTTGTGCTGCGCCCTGCGGTCTGTAGCACCGCAGGCTCGGGCGTTCTAGTGCGCTGCTTTTTTTGTACTGGTAGCGGGCGCCTAGGCGCAAGAAAAGTGGCCTGTAGACCAGCCCGAGCCACGTGACAACAGCCTTGCCAGAGCCGTGCAGACCCGTCCTTAAGGGTTTTCGACAATCAAGCGCCAGTGTGGCGGCGTCAACCGCGGGGCGGCTGCGCCGTTAAATTAACGGGCAGTGAACGGTTTTGATGGCCGTGTTGCCTTTGTTCGTTTATTCCAACATCGGGAGCTTTTCATGTTCAAAAAACTTTTTGCTTTTTTAGCCGCCATGTCAATGGCCGCTGTGTTTGCAGCCGTGGATGTCAATAAGGCGTCCGATGCAGAGCTCGACGGTGTCAAAGGCATTGGGCCGGTCACCACCAAGCTGATCACTGCCGAGCGAAAAAAAGGCGAGTTCAAAAACTGGGATGACTTGATTAGCCGCGTCAAAGGCGTTGGCGGCAAAACTGCGGCTAAGTTATCAGCCAACGGCTTGACCGTCAGCGGCACCAGCTACGCCGGCCCAGCTGCAGCCGACGCAAAAAAAGACGTCAAAAAAACTGACCAAACAGCCGCTGTTAGCACCAAGGAAGGCCCGAAAGACACTGCCAAAGACGTTAAAGCCGCAACAACGCCAAAGCCCGAGGTCAAAGCCGCAGTGACTCAGCCCGCAGCCAGCACTGCAAAAAAATAGGGCGCTCACACCGCTGGCACCCGAATCCGCCTTCCGGCGGATTTTTTATGTGTTTTAAGTATCAAGCCCGCATTTTTTGTTCTTCTATAGCTATGTTTTATATAGCAACTTTTATCCGCCATCGTCATGTGCCCACTGCGGCATCACGTCATGAGTTGCGCCAAGCACTGGGCAGACGCTGACTTGGGTGCGCCTTAAAAATACACCCCAACGCCGCAGGCTTTGCAGAGCGTGACAAATTTGGTAGATTCCGGGGGAAAGTCACGAGGAAGCGCCAAACATGCCAGACTCCTTAAAACTCAGCAACTTGCGCAAGGCGGTTTGTGCAGAAAAGCAGTCGTTGGACATTACTCGGCATGACAACGCAGCGATTTTTGCAAAAATGACGGCCTTTCAAAATGGCACCGGGCCTGCGCCGTCTATTGACGATTTCATCGACTGGCGCGACAGCGTCAAACAAGTTGTATTTGAAAAACAAATTGACAGCGGCATGATGGACTTGTAAGTGGCCACGGCGGCATGTTGAGCGCCTCGCCGCTTTGCCTCGCTTGTCTGTTGACTGATGTAGCCGGCGCACACAGCCGCTGCGAACTGGCGCAAAACAGCTAACAAGCACACATCCACGACTGCGGCGGTGCCCCGGCTGACAAGTTTCACCACCGAGCCGGTGGCGTGCGGGGTACTGATGAGGGCAAACCTGAACACGTCGGCCTGCCCCTGGGCTGTCAAGCAGTGCCAGGTGCCGCGCTAGCTTTATACAAAAAACTGCTGCGCTGCGTACTTTTGCATGAACTTGCGTAGCGCCTTTTTTTAGCGCGCCATAGGCCGCCTAGGCGCGCTTGCTCCCTGGCTGCTGCGCTGCACAGCACGCTGCAGCCAGGGAGCAAGCGCGGGCGGCATTGGCAGGCAACGCACCCTGAAAGCCGCGCGCGCACCAGCAAGGTGGACTTACCCCGGCGCTCAGGCAAGGCGCTGCTCACCGCCGCTGCGCCCGCCATCACCCCGTCAAATTGGCCCGTCTTCATCGGCTCGCCCAAGGTCAGCGCCCGCTAGCGGCCACTGCCGTGTCTGGCTTGTGTCCCACTGCCTTGCTGCGCGGGATCTTGCTCAAATGTGTGTGCTAGCAAGGCGCTAGCGGGCTGCTGACCCGCTGCGTGGGTGAACGTGCCGCTGCAGCTCAAGTCCCAATTGCCAGCGCGCGGCTAGGCGGTCAGTTGCGGAAGTCTTTGCCGGCACTGAAAACGCCTGCGGCAGCTGGCCTGCACTGGTTACATTCAGTGGAGCCACAACACCACTGAACGGATTGACGTCATGCTAGCTGTCCTTGCCATTTGTCTGGGTGCCTCCATTGGCGCACTGTCCCGCTGGGGTTTGGGCTTGTGGCTCAGCCCCGGCGGGCAGATTCCCTGGGGCACACTGGCGGCTAACCTTATCGGCGGGTATTTGATTGGCGGGTGCATCGCCGCATTTCACAGCCTGCCGCAGCTGGACCCGGTGTGGAAGTTACTTCTGGTCACCGGGTTTTTAGGCGGCCTGACGACTTTCTCGTCTTTTTCAGCGGAGGTCGTTGGCTTCATGCTGGCCGAGCGTTACCTGCTAGCCGTAAGCACAGCACTGGTGCATGTTGCAGGCTCCTTGTTGATGACCGTTGCCGGTATTAAGACTGCTACTTATTTAATAGCGCGTCAGGCACTATAAACGACGGCTTGAACCACTTTTGGCACTTTATTGGGTTAAAAATCCGGTTTTGGCTGGCGGTGCAATCACCCAGCGCCCGAGTCAGCCCATGCTGCAGCGGCCAGCTACACTGCCCGAGGCTCGCGACCCGCTTTTAAGGCCAATCAAGGGCGCTTGGGCCGTCCGCAGCATTTTTTTGTCAGCTACACAAGCGCTGCTTGCACTTTTTCTAATGACCCACACTGCTTCACCCATCATCTGCATACGCCAGCTGGCAAAAACCTATGCCTCGGGTTTTCAGGCGCTCAAGTGCGTTGACCTGGATATTCAGCGCGGCGAAATTTTTGCACTGCTGGGCCCCAACGGTGCGGGTAAAACCACGTTGATCAGCATTATTTGCGGCATCGTGACCGCTAGCGCCGGCAGCGTGACAGCCGACGGCCACGACATCGTTAAAGATTTTCGGGCGGCACGCTCCAAAATCGGACTGGTACCGCAGGAGTTGTCGACCGACTCGTTTGAAAGCGTTTGGTCAACGGTGAACTTTAGCCGTGGCCTGTTTGGCAAGCCTGCTAATCCGGTTTATCTAGAAAAAGTGCTGCGTGACCTGTCGCTGTGGGACAAAAAAGACAGCAAGATCATGACCCTGTCAGGCGGTATGAAGCGCCGCGTGCTGATTGCCAAGGCGCTGTCGCACGAGCCGCGCATTTTGTTTCTTGATGAGCCTACTGCGGGCGTTGATGTGGAACTGCGCCAAAGCATGTGGGAGCTCACTCGCACGCTGCGCAGCAGCGGCGTCACGATTATTTTGACCACGCACTACATTGAGGAGGCCGAACAAATGGCTGACCGCATTGGGGTGATGCGCCAGGGCGAGCTGATTTTGGTAGAAGACAAGACGGTGCTGATGCGCAAGCTGGGCAAAAAGCAGTTAACGCTGACCTTACGCGCGCCACTGCACCGCCTGCCCGACGCGCTGGCCAGTTTGCCGCTAGAGCTTGCCGCTGAGGGGCATACGCTGGTCTACACCTTTGACACACAACGCGAGGAAACTGGCATTGCCGCGCTGCTCAGGCAATTGGCTCAATTGGGTATTGATTTCAAAGACCTGCATTCCAGCGAAAGCTCGCTTGAAGACATTTTTGTCAGCCTAGTGCACGACAGCGCCCAGCCGGCTCGGCCCGCTGGCAACACCGCCGCGGCCGGTGCCAGTGCCAAGGTTCCCGCATGAACTGGCACGCCATCCGCGCGATTTTTCGTTTTGAGCTGGCCCGCACCCTGCGCACCTTGGCGCAGTCCATTGCTGCGCCAGTCATCTCCACCTCGCTTTACTTTGTGGTGTTCGGCGCAGCGATTGGCTCGCGCATGGGCCAGATCGATGGCATCAGCTACGGCGCGTTCATCATTCCCGGCTTGGTGATGCTGTCACTGCTCAATGAAAGCATCACCAACGCTGCCTTTGGCATCTACATGCCGAAATGGTCCGGCACAGTCTACGAGCTGCTGTCAGCGCCGGTGTCCCCCGCGGAAGTGGTGATGGGCTATGTTGGAGCCGCAGCCAGCAAGTCGCTTGTCTTGGGGCTTTTGATTCTGGCCACCGCCCGCCTATTTGTGCCGTATCAGATCGCGCATCCGCTGTGGATGCTGTTTTTTCTGCTGCTGACCGCCGTGACCTTTAGCCTGTTCGGTTTCATCATCGGTTTATGGGCCGACAATTTTCAAAAGTTACAGGTGGTGCCGTTGATGGTGGTGACCCCGCTGACATTTTTGGGCGGTGCGTTTTATTCCATCAATATGCTGCCGCCGGTTTGGCAGAAAGTCGCGCTTTTTAACCCAGTGGTCTACCTGATCAGCGGGTTTCGCTGGAGCTTTTACGGCCTGGCCGACGTCAACATCGCCATCAGCGTGGCTGCGATATTTAGCTTTCTGGCATTGTGCGTAGCGGCTGTGTGGTGGATTTTTCACACTGGCTGGAAACTCAAAGCTTAAAACGCGCCGCTGGCCGTGGCGGCGGCAATGTCTGGCCGCTGCGCTTGCACAGTCGTGTTTAACGCCGAAAGTTAGCGGTCAACGCAGACGATGAGGCAGCAACCCGCGCCTGCCCCTCGGCCAGCGCGGGCAGTGTGCGGTGCTGGCCTGGGGTGTGGCGCAGGTGGTTTTTGTACACGCAAATTTCAGTCGCCTTCATTGCCTGCACCATGCGGCAGATGGCAAGGCAGCACAACCGGCAAGCAACACTTGCACTGCCCCCGCTGCCCCTGACTCATGTACAGCTCAACCGCCTTTCATGCAGCTCGCGCGTGCCATGTCGCCCATGCCAGCGAAGCAGCAGCTCGCCCGCAACCGGCGCGCCAGCTGCAAAACAGCCTGCTGCAAAACATTAAGCCGGCGTTGAGTCAACAAGCCGCGTGCAGCGTGCGCCACAGGTGTCGTGCAAGCGGCTCACACCCGCTGGGCGTGAGCCGCAGCGCGGTTTACTGGCGCCTTGGCCGCTACGCCGAAACTTGAAGTTTTAACGGCTTGAAGTTTTAGCGGCGTATGCCGTCAGGGCTTGCCAGCGGGCGCTGTCATGCCGGCTAACAGCGCAATGTCCAGCGTGGTTTGAACGCCTTGGGCGTCCTGAAACCGCAGCGTGACCGGCACCCGGCTGTCTTTAGCTACTGCCCGCTTCAGGTCCATCAGCATCAGATGCAAACCGCCCGGTTTGAGCTCCACCGTTTGCCCAGCGGGCAATTCCAGGCTTGGCACAGCGCGCATTTGCATGACGTCGCCCTGCTGCCGCATTTCATGCACTTCAGCGACGCCCGCCACCGGCGAGGAAACGCCCACCAAGCGCAGCGCTTTCGCCGCCGTGATGCGCATGTAGCCGCCAGTGCCCATTTGGCCAGGAACCGTAGTGCGAACCCAAGCCTGCGTGACCACCACCGGCGCAGCGGTTTGCGCCACCGCCGCAGCGCCTGCCAGCAGCGCCGCCCAGCACAAATAAGTCCGATAGGTGAAAAAACGGTTCATTAAAAACTCCAATTCAATTCAAGAAAAACGAACAAAAAAAGCGTGCAGAAAAAGGCAATGCAGCAGCACGCACCTGCTCAGTGTCCGCTGTGGTCTTCAAGCCGCGCAATGCCGGGTGGAATTTCAGCAGCTAGCACTTGGCTCCGTGCGGCTGGCGATGGCGTCAACCCAGCCGGTTGCGCTGTTGCCACCGGTGTTAGCAGCAGCCGTGCAGCAGGCCACGTTATGCCGGTAGTTGAAGTGCCTGTGGCGGGCACTTCGAGCCAGTCTTGCACTACCGCACCACAACTTTGGCGTATCGCAAACCACAACGGCCCCGGCGCGTCGGGCAACTGCCCGCGCAGCACGAACTCGTCGCAGTGCGTACCGGGCAGCGCTCCTGCCGGGCTGGCCGCTGCCGCAGCGCACCACCCGCACGTCCTCTGTGACCCGCTGGCCATGGCGGTCATAGGGCGCAGCGACAGGCGCTGCTTCAGCCGTCACTGCCCAGCCTACTTTGGGCATTGGCTTAGCGCCCTTAAAGCCTACAGGCACGGCCATGCCCTGCCTGTAGGGTTGCTTTGTGGTAACGGGCCGCTGGCGCCCGCCGATTGCACCAGAAAAGCAACACGGCCATCTGCACTCACAGCGAGGCGCACTGGCGGGGCAAATGATGCAAATAGACACATCAGCCCGCTGTAGGGCCCCAACCCAACGGCCACTGCAAGCTCTATTGCGCAGCATTCGGGAAGAACAACTGCTCACCGGCTAGCTTGTAGCTGGCAATCACCCGCTGGCCAGCCGCTGAGATGAGCCAGTCAACAAACTTTTTTGCGTCTACTGCGTTGGTATGCGGGTGCCTCGCCGGGTTCACTACCATCACTCCGTACTGGTTAAACAACTGGCTGTCACCTTGCACCAGCACAGCCAGATCAGCGCGATTTTTGAACGCCAGCCAACTGCCGCGGTCGGCCAGTAAATAGGCACCGGCACTTGCGGCGATGTTTAACGCCGGGCCCATGCCGCAGCCACAGGCTCGGTAGCTGGCAAAAGCCGGTTTGTCGCCGGGGGTGCTGATGCCAGCGGCCCTCCAGTAGCGCAGCTCGGCAGCGTGGGTGCCGCTGTTGTCGCCGCGCGAGACAAAACTGGCAACGCCTGGGCCGGCCGCACTGATTTTTCGCAGCGCGCCAACAATGTCTTTTCCCTTGACCTGAGCGGGGTCAGCGGCGGGGCCAATCAGCACAAAGTCGTTGTACATCACCGCAAAGCGTTTGAGGGCAAAGCCCTGCGCCACCAGGTTTTCCTCCGCCACCTGATCATGCACAAACAGCACATCGGCATCGCCACGGCGGCCCATGTCAATAGCCTGACCGGTGCCAACCGCTACGACTTTGACATACACGCCGGTAGCCTTTGTAAACTCAGGCAGCAGGTAGGCAAACAGCCCCGACTGCTCGGCAGACGTGGTGGACGCCATCACCAACGTGGCTGGCGCTGGCGCTGATGCCGGCAGTAGTGGTTGTGCTTTAGCTCCTAAAAACATAGCTGTACAAGCAATAAATACGGCGGCTACACGGCTAAATGATCTTATTTTTGTCATTAAGGTCACAGCACTTCGCCTTTTAGAAAATTTGCGGCCGCTGCGGGTAAAAATCCGTTGAAAAAATCAAGCGTCGGCAGGTCAGCCACCACCGCGCCGTGCTCCAGGCACACCACACGGCTAGCCAAGCGCTTGACTTGGCCGAGGTTGTGGCTGCTGAAAATCAGCGTCATGTTGATCAGTGAAAACTCGGCCATCAGTTGCTCGACCTCTCGTTTGGCCGAGGGGTCCAAGCTGGCGGTGGGCTCGTCGAGCAACAGCACCTGCGGCGCGCAGGCCCAGGCCCGCGCCATCGCCACCCGCTGCTGCTGGCCGCCTGACAGCGCCCGGGCAGGCCGCTGCGCCAGCTCGGCCAGGCCGACACGCTGCAAAGCCAGCAGTGCCTGCGCTTTGGCCGCCGACCAGCGCTGGCCGCGCAACAACAAGCCAAGCGCTACGTTAGCCAACACGCTGGCCCGCAGCATGTGCGGCCGCTGGAACACCATAGCCTGGCGCGCTGGCGACTGCACCACCAACTGACCTGACGACGGTTTGACCAACCCATGCAGCGTGCGCAGCAGGGTGCTTTTGCCGCTGCCGTTGCTGCCAACCAGCGCGAGCCGCTCACCGGCGTGGACCGCCAGCGTGCAGCCCCGCAGTGCCGCCACCGGGCCAAAGCGCACGCTGACATTGTTCAGTAAAAGCAGGGGTGCGGTCATTGCCCAGGCGCCTGCTGCCAACGGCTGCCGCGCGCTGCCCAGCGCCGCAACAGCGCTATCGAGCCATTGAGCAGCAGCACCACGCCCAACAGCACCAGCCCCAGGCCCAGCGCCAGCGGCAGGTCCCCCTTGCTGGTCTCCAAAGCAATCGCAGTAGTCATGACGCGTGTAAAGCCGTCAATGTTGCCGCCCACCACCATGACGGCTCCCACCTCAGAAATTGCCCGGCCAAATGCGGTGAGCAGCACCGTGAGCAAGGCCAGCCGTTCGTCCCACAACAACAGCAAGCTGCGTACAAAACGCTGTGCCCCCAGCGACGCCAGTTGCTCGCCGTGCAAGCGGTCAGCGTCCTCAATCGTCTGGCGCACCAAAGCAGTAACTACCGGCAACACCAAAATAGACTGCGCCAGCACCATGGCCTTGAGCGAGAAAAGCCAGCCCAAAAACCCCAGCGGTCCGCTGCGCGACAGCAGCAAATACACCAGCAGCCCAACCACCACTGACGGCAGCGCCAGCGCCGTGTTTAACAGCGCCAGCACCACACCGCGCCCGGCAAAGCGGGACACACCCAGCCCGCTGCCCAGCAGCAAACCGACGCCGCAAGCCAAGCCGCAGGCCATGCTGCTAATGGCCAGCGAGCGCACGGTGATGCCAGCGAGCACGGGGTCAAGCGAGGCTATCAGGCCAAAAGCCGTTGTAAAACTGTCATAAAAAGTGTTCATGGGCAAGCGCGAGTGCGGGCGTTGGTGCAGGCCTGTAGTCTACGGTTGTGCGACGCCGTGCTGCGCCGCAATGGGCGGCTTGTTGGGGGGCGCCAGTAAGGTGCTCACCCCATACTCATGCGCCGTTCGTGCGCCATTCACCAAAAAGCGTGTTGAAGGGCCGGTTTGTGCCCAGCACAGCTTGAACAAGCGCAGGGCGAGCAGAAAAATATTTTTTGCCGCCTGCCGCCGATCACGCAGCCGAATCAGTCGGAACTGTTTGCGCCACGCCCGGCACTCGACGCCAGCACTGACTCGGCCAACCGCACAGCGCAGGGCGTGGTGCAGGCCGTCTGTCTGAGCGCTGCAAGCCCGCTTGCCCCTGGGCGCTACACACCGACTACAGCGGC